>CAMOIA010000020.1 GCA_946615785.1 uncultured Clostridia bacterium | reverse complement strand
ACATAAATGCTCACGTTGGAAGCGGTGGTGGAGGCAACCGTATACTTGTTGCCGTCCTTGTTGACCTGATAATAGGTCTTCACAGTGCCGACCGTATTGTCCGTGTTCCAGACCCACTGGATGTTCGCGGGCGCCACGTAAGTAGAGCTGACCGCAGACGGGGACGTAATGGTGACAGGACCGGTCGCACCGTAAACGACCTGACCGCCGGTGATCGGCGCGGTCTGCTGGTGGGTCACAACGTCGATGGCATAAATCTCGATGGTGTACACGCCGTAAGCGACCACTTTGTATTCCACAATGCGGCCGGTGGTGTAACCGGAGTGCACGACGTTGCCGTTGTTGCGGATGGTGTAATAGGTATTGACACCGCCCTTGTTGTTTTCAATGACCCATTTCCAGGTTACCTTGCCCGGGTTCTGCAGTTTATTCGGAGAAACCGTCAGGGAGGAGATGGTCAGCGCGGTGGGATCGACGGCAAGCATGGTGTCGCTGGCGACCGTCTTGGCATAATTGTTGTTCGCATCCTTTACGGTCACGTCCACGGTGTAAGCACCGGTGCCGCTCACCCAGTGGGTGATGGTGTAGGAGGTACCCGTGGTGGTGCCGGAAGAAGTGGTCACGGGCTGGCCGTCTTTATAGATGATATAGTTGACGGTCTTGGTGCCGATGCCGCCCTGAATGGTAACCTTCCAGGTCGCGGTGGTGTTGATGCCAACCTTCGCCTTGGTCGGCTTCACGCTCTTGACTTCGAAGCTGGTCGGCGTCTGGACGACCACGTTGCCGGAAGAGCCCACGTTGGACTTGCTGCCCACGGAATCGACCACCTGGCACTGCGCCATGTGCGGGCCGACATTGGTCAGTTCGACCTTCCAGGAAGGCGTGGTTGTGGTCGCGGTCTTGACGAGGCCGCCGTTGCCGTACAGCGCCCAGTAATAGGTCTTGGTGCCGTAGCCGCCCGTCACGGACGCGGAGAAGGTGACGCTTTCACCCTGCTGCACGACGGAGACGGAGGGGTTCACGGCGGAGACCACCGGCGCGTTGCTGGTCACGCTGACAAGAGGCGCGCTCATCCAGCCGGAATCGCCGTTCTTGTCCGCAGCCAGAACGCGGACTTCATAGTCGCCGGGTGCGGTGGGAGTGTAATTGAAAATGTAGGAAGTGCGGGTGAAGGTGTTGACGAGTGAACCGTCCTTGAGCACCATGTAGGTGTAGGTGACAGGACCGTCCGCACCGGTGACACCGACAGCGCTGTCCAGGTTATAAACCGTCCAGGTGACGCCCGTGCCGACCTGCGCCATATAGGTGCTGGCGTTGACAAAGCCGATCTTCGGGCCGTTGCCGGTCACGGTAACCGCGGAAGACGTGGCCTGCGCCATGAGCGAGGTATTGGCTGCATCCCTTACGCCGACGACCAGATAATAGGTGCCGGTCTTGGTGAAGGAATAGCTGTAATACGGGGTGGAGCTCCAGCCTTGCAGCGCCTCAGGCACGCCGGTCGTGGAATTGCGATAAAGGGTATACCTGTACTGATAGGTGCCGGAGCCGCCGGTCACAACGGGGCTCCACATAGCGGAATTGCCAACCGTGGTGTAGGACACCATGCTGTTGACCGCCGTGATCTTCACGCTGTCGGCGCTCGCCGCGATGGGCTCTGCCAGCAGCATGGTCAAAAGCATGATCGGCAGCATCAGCCGTGCAATCTTTCGAAGCATAACGAACTCTCCTTCCTTGAAACGGAAATAAATCCTCACGCTCATTGTATCACAGAACGGCAGGGGATGTGTTGCGCAATTTTAACATAACTTGAATTTTACCGTTAAAACCTGTAACAAACGGTGAAAACAGCCCTGTTTCTTGCAGGGCTGCTGTTTGTTACGGCTCGATCGTGTAGGTAACGCCGCTTAACGTGACCGACGTAATGGCCTGAGGTTCCGGCTCGTTTGGCATATCGTTCTGCTTTTCCAGCCACTCGCCGAAGCTCACCACGTTATAATCCGCGGGATCAAACGGGGCGACTTCGGTTTCGCCGTATGCGCTCGCCTTGCAGGAAAGGTTCAATGTGATGGCCTCCTCCTGGCCCCTGTAATCGATGAACGCCATTTCCACGACGCCCTCCGCGCCGCTCAGCCTGCCAAGATCGTCCAGGGTGAACACCAGATCGCACGCGTCGATTCTGACGGAACGCATTTTCGTCAGGGTCGCATAGGCGATGGAATAGTCATCCTCCCAGCGCGTATTCCAGAACGTATTCAGATCGGAAATGATTTCAAGGCTCCCGTCCGCGCGGACAATGCCCGCGGCATGATCCTTGAGCATGGCGCGGTATTCCTCGTCCATTTCCGCATACAGTTCGAGCACCTTTGCAGTCAACTCCCAGTTCCCGCCGTACCAGGCCGCCTCAAGGGTATCCATGTCCCAGACGTCGCCCGTCCGTTTTGCAAGGTAGCTGAGAAAAGCCGCGTCGTAGTCCTCATATTCCAGCACGCGCTGTCCGCCGGCCAGCAGCGCTTCCTCGTAGGTTGGGAACCAGGCGGCGCTTGCGTCCTCAAACACAAACACGCAGCCGTCTTCATGGCCCTGCGCCGCTTCGTTCACCGTGTCGTTCCAGAACGCCCATACCGCGTCGACCTGTGCGTCCTTTTCCTCTGTCCAGTCCTCTGTCCAGAAGGAATCGTCCTCGAGCTTAACGCCGTACAGCTTTTCATAGCCGAGGTCGAAAACCTGTTCCTCGTCAAAATACAGGATATCCACCCCGGTGCCATCCTCGCCGGCACCGTCCTCGCCGCCGTATTGCGCTTCCTCTTCGGGGGTGATCAGATCGATCCCCATGAACCGCCCCGCCGCGTACCGGACTGCGCGGGCCGCAAGGTCGTTCACAAATTCCGGCATTTCGCCTTCAAAGGAAAAGGCTACGGTTTTTCCTGCGCCGGTATCTTCATAGGTGATATACGGGGCCAGCAGCGGGTCCACCAGACCCATGGCGCTGCTGCCGAACCGAAGAAGATCGTACATGCCGTCCTCACGGGAAAGGACGGTCATCCGCTCCGGAAAGCTGTTGACGCTGTAATAATCTTCACCCAGGCTGTCCACGCTGTAGGCCGAGCCTTCATATCCTGTGACGTGCCAGGAGCTGTCATAGCTGCTGCCGTTTGGACGGACAGTGGAAAACGTCATGGTGACGTCGTCGTTCGTATCATCCCGCAGATAATGTCCCTGCACAGTCTTGAAAACCTGCCCGGCCTTGGCGACGGAAAGCGACAGGTCCAGCGTCACGTTCGGCGTGTCATATGCCAGCGCCATACCCGCGTCGTACACGGTGCGCACAGGGCCCTGTTCCGCGGCTGCAAACAGGGCGCCCGAAACCGCCGCGGCCGCCGTCAGCAGCGCCAGGCCGCGCCTGATGAAACGCGTATTTTTCATGCTTATGATCCTCCTTATGTTTATTTGATGACCTCTTTACAGCCTTTACAGCCGATCGTTCCTTTATAGGTCGCAAAGCCCATCATGGCCGCGCAGAACGCTTCCAGCGCGTACACGAGCGCATTCGGGAAATAAATGCGCTTATCGCCAAGGATGAGCGGCTTATCCACCGCAAATTCCAGCGCGACGCAGCCGCCCGTGAACACAAGCAGCGCGATGAACATGGGGTGAAAGCGGCGGCGGCGCACCATAAAGGCGATGAACAGAACGGCCAGCGCGATTGCGCTGAAAAGCTGGCTTGCGCGGATGAAGAGCCAGCGCACCACGATATCCCGCCGCATGGGTTCAAAGGCCACCTGCGCCGCACAGTACAATATCAGCGCCAGGCAAAGCCTGCGCCCGTCGCTACCTTTGCCCCGGAAAAGGAAAAATACGCACAGCGCAAGCGACCAGAGACCCTCCAGCATAAAGATGCTGTAATACCACTCGGTCCACTCCTCCGACGCCCATTCCGGATCCTTGACGAACGCAAGCGGGAAAAAGCTTTTCACGGGCATATCGTCCGCGCTCACCCATTCGCCCCAGCCCTGTTTGTCAAAGGGCTCCGCAAAGCGGACGAGTGCCACGAACAGAAATACAGCCGGCAGTGCCGCGGATAAAAGGCGCTGCCAGGAAACCTTTCCGCCGGAAACGGTTTTTGCAAGGCACGCGGCGAGAAAGACCCCGAGAAAAACGCCGAAAAACAGAAAACCGCCGTAGGACGGGTCCAGGAACGCGGCAGGGCCGCGGTCCAGAAAATCCATAACCCGGGTCAGCGCATACAGGAAATGCCCGAAAAAGGTGCCGAGCACCAGGGAAAACAGGCAGAACCACTGCCCGGCTTCGCCATGGATTTTTTCTTTTCGAAAGCAGTACGCCATAAGCGCGCAGGCAAGCAGTGCCGCTGCGCACACCAGGGCGGAAAAAAGCGTCACCGGGCGGCCAAAGACCCGGAATAGCTCCGTTCCATCGATATAACCGCCGTCATACATGGTTTATTCCTCCCAGGCACTGGCAAAGTAAATGATGTCGGCAAGCGGCCTGCGCTTCGGGTTGTCCGGCACGTTCACCTTTTCATAATTGAAAATGAGCCACGAAGAAGTGCCGCCGTCAAGGTTATACGCGCACTGCACCCGGCCCGAACCGAGATCGTACACAAGGTCGCGGAACTGTTCGAGGGTCAGGCCCACGCTGTTGGTATCCTCCGGGCCGGAGCAGCAGACCACCATGTACTCAAGCGGCCCCACCTGCGCGATGCACATGCGCTGGGTGGGCTTATCCTTGCCCACGCCCTCGGAAGCGGTGGTCTTGAACTCAGGCACCTTCTGCCCGTCCACGATCAGGGCGGGGCCGAAGGCAAAGCTGTTGACGACGGTATAGGGGAGGGATTCAAAATCTTTTTCCTTCGCGTCGCGCAGGATATGGAAATCCGCGTTCTCATCGATCACCAGCGCGTCGAACTGCCCGGAGGCGTTATGTTTTTTCATGACGCCCTGCCGCACGATGTGCTTGCCGTACTCCTGCTTGTTGGTCGGCCAGAAATCGCCGTTGATGGCCAGGACCGCGTTGACCCGCTTCGCCATGGTGATGCCATTGGCGGTGCCCTGTCCGTTGGCCGTCGCGGCGGCGGTGCGCAGCTGGCTGGGATCGGAAATGCGGATGCGGGCCATCCACCAGTAGGAATCGTACTCCCGTCCCGTCCGGATCACCACGCGCAGAGAAGGATCCTCGTACTCGGTTTCGGAGAGATAGAACATCCCGTTCACGGGCAGACCGGCAGCCTCGTCAAGGGGAATGGATACGACGTCCGCAAGGGAGGATTCCGAAGGGACAAATACCAGAAGCAGCAGAAGCGCCGCCAGGATCAGGACACCGCGAAGTACTTTCATATGCATTGTTTCCTTTCCTTTTATAAAGCCGTTATTCGCTCACCGCTTCGAGTGAGCCGTCCGCGTGAACGCGCACCATGCCGGTGTCGGCAAATTCAGCGGGCAGCTGCACATAACGGTTGATGGACTTTTTATAAATCAGCTTATTGAAATTGGCCTTTCGTTCGCTCTCCTCTGTCAGAACGCGCGGACGGTAATCGTCCCGGCGCGTGGTGTCCAGCGGAATGACGGAGAACGTGTCCAGCACCGGCTTTCCGTTTTCGTCAAGCTCGTAATGCAGCTGGAAGATGCCGGTGGATTTGTCCAGATCCGAAATGGTGCCGAAGATGAAATTGCCGGTGGAGAACATGACCGGCTTTCCCTTGTAGAACATGACCGGCTGCACCACGTGGGGATGGTGGCCCCAGATCACATCCGCGCCGCCGTCGATGAGCTTGCGCGCGTATTCATACTGCCACGCTTCGCTCGTCATATGCTCCTCGCGGCCCCAGTGCAGACTGACCACCACAAGGTCGCAGCCCTGCTCGTCCTTTAATTTGGTCACGCGCTGCAAAATGCCGGGAATGTCCGCCTCCTGGGGGTAGCTGTACCCCACCATGCCGATGCGGACGCCCTTGACATCCGCAAGGCCCAGCCGGTCGGAGCCGTCCTCGCGTTTGGGGTAGAGCGTGCCGAAATTGTTCAGCCCGGCGGCGTCGAGGTTGTCAAGCGTATCGTGATAGCCCGTCAGGGTGAAATCGATCGCGTGGTTGTTGACGGTGTTGAACACGTCCACGCCGGAAAGCTTCAAAACCTCGGTGAATTCCGGCGGCGCGATCAGGTTGAACATCTTGTCCGATTTCAGGCCGGAGCGCGTTGTCAGGGTGACCTCGAGGTTGGCAAACGTATAATCGTCCGCCTCCAGAAATTCACGCACCGTGGAAAACGGCCACGCGTAGCCTTCCCGGCGGATAAAGCTGGTGAGCGATTTTTCCCCGCTCACGGACTGGGTGGCGTCGCCGATGGAGCAGTCGCCGATAAACGAAAGCGTAATGCCGCTGCTTTCATGCGCAGGCTGTGCCGTCGGCTCCGGCGTGATCTCGGGAACGACGCCGAAAAGGTCCGGCGCTTCCTGCATCCACGGGGGCACAGTCGGCCGCTCGGTCGGCAACGCGGGTTCAGCCGTGGGAAGCGGCGTCGGGAACGGCATCTCGACCATGGGAATGAGCGTCGCAAATTCCTGAAGCGGCTGCGCGGTTTCCGCAATCGGTTCCGCCGCGGGATAAAGCGCTGCCAGGGCGCGGCCCTGTGCGTTCAGCGCCAGGGTGAAGGGATCCTCCTCCGTACCGGTGCCGCCTGCGATTTCAAAAAGCGAAACGTCCAGCGTCAGCGCCGCCCGGATGCCCACGTTCACGCGCGAATACGCGCCGTAGGAAAGGTGTCCGTCATAGCCGACCAGCTGCAGCATATAATTGGAAGGGCTCTTGACATACGCCGCCCAGTAAGGGCTCATGCCGTTCTCGTTTACATACAGGCCTCGCGCCTTTACGGCGTAGGGCGTGCCGGAGGCCCGGCGGATTTTGACCTCGCCGAATTCCTGTTTGGAAAAGCCAAGGGTCGGGTCCAGATAATCCTCGCGCGTAAGGATATAGAGCCTGCCGTATTTTTCCTCCGTCACAGCGGCGCGCAGATCGTCCGTTCCCATAAGGGCCGGGTACATCACGTCGTTCATCCAGCCGATCAGGTCGCTTTCCGAATAATCGGAAATGCGGCGGTAGCTGTGGTTTTTGATGGCGCTCTGGTCGGATACGAAGATGACCTGCTGGGTGTCCACGACGTAGGTGGTCAGAAGCAGCGCCTTGCCGTCCTTCACGCGGAGCACCTGCCAGAGCACCGGGGCCTGCGTTCCGTCCGCTTCATAGGGGTATGTGCCCATGCTCACGTACTGCCAGCCGCCCTGATTTTTATCATATCCGCGAAGCGTGTCCGCCTGCGCCGAAAACAAGGGAAGCAGACAGAAAACAAGCAGCGCGATCAAACCTGCACGTTTCAAAAAAATCGACTCCTTACACAAAAATACCGCCCGGTTCAACATGCCTATTCTAAAGGATGCGGCATTTTTCGTCAATCGCTTTGGGTGTAAATGTTCCAAAATTGTTACAGGTCTGACGGCCGGATCGTTGACAGCGGGGGAAAAAAACATATATAATGTTATTCGCCTGCACATGTGGGCGATCCGGCATGAAACAAAGGAGATACGCCATGTTTTCAGTCATCTGGCGCCGCGTCACGGCGCTCGTTCTTGCCCTGAGCCTTTTCGTCGCCCTGCCCGGCGCGGCCATGAGCCCGCCCATGGACTATATGACCGATATTTACGCTCTGCCCATCGATTTCACCGGCGGGTACGAGCCGCTCGCTTCCGGCTTTATCAGCCGCACCGAATATGAGGACCCGACCATTCACGTGCGCGTGGAAAGCGGGCGCTACCAGGAGTGCGATTACTGGCTCGCGCGCATCAAGATCGCAAGCCCCACGCAGCTGCGCACGGTTTCCGCCGGCGGCTTTAACACCGGCATGACCATGACCGGCACTTCGCTTGCCAAGCGCGTGAACGCCGTGCTCGCCGTGGACGGCGATTACTACTTCTACACCGGCAAGGGGTACATCCTGCGGCAGGGCGTTCTGTACCAGAACATCCTGGACGGCTCCACCGACGTGCTCCTGATCGACGAGGAAGGCGATTTTCACGTGGTGCGCTATGCCGTGCAGGGCAGCGTGACCCCGGAAATCAACGGCAAAAAGGTGATCAACGCCATGTATTTCGGCCCCGCGCTCGTTATCGACGGCGAGCCCGTGCGGGAAGCGACCGGCCACAACATGGCACAGGATATGGGCCGGCAGCGCATGTGCATCGCGCAGGTCGGGCCGCTGGAATACATGTGCATCTGCTGCGCCGGGCCTGCCCGCGGCAGCAACGGCATGACGCTTCCCACCTGGGTGGAATTCGTGAGCAGCTTTGGCGTGAAAACAGCCTATAACCTGGACGGCGGCGACAGCACCATGCTGATCTTCAACTTTGAAAAGGTCAACGACGTGAACAACAATTCCTCCCGCAAAATCAGCGACATCATCTATTTCGCAAGCGCCTGGGACGAATAAAGTTCCCTGACGGAAAAGGAGTGGTTTTATGGTCAATTCGCTCGTTTCGCTGTCCGTTGCCCTTGGCGGCGTGGTCGTCAGCGCCCTTTTTTTCCGGTTCCGCCTGCGCCAGGGCCGCTCTGAACGCCCCTGGCTGACCGTCATCCTGACCTATCTTGCCGCGCTCATCTGCGGCGTGGTGCTTTCAAAGCTGACCTACGCCCTGTGCCAGTTTGGCCGCACCTTCATGATTTCCGGGTTTGGTGCGCTCTTTGACGGCAGGATCGAATCGTTTTCCTTTGTCGGCTTTGCCGCCGGCACGATGCTCGGCGCCCGGGTGTTTCTGAACCTGGTGGAGCATACGTCCCTCGGCAGCGTCCCGACCGTGAACCTGTTCGCCCCCTGCTGGGCACTGATGCTCGCGGTGGTGCGCTTTTCCGAGCGCTGGCAGGGCGTGTACGGCGTGGGCGATCTGATTGAAAATACGTCCCTGCAGGTTTTCCCCATCGCTCAGAAAATCGCGGGCGAAGGCTACACCGAATGGTACCTTGCCGTGTACGTGTTCGAATGCGCCTGGGCGCTGCTGTGCGCGCTTGTGTGCCTGATCGCGCAGAAAGTGAAGAAGGAAACCTACAAAACCGGCTTTTCCGCCGAGCGCGTGGCGTTTTACCTGTGCCTGATGCAGATTCTGTTCCAGAGCCTGAACGCGAGCGATATGAACAAATGGCTCTTTGTGCGCGTGGAACAGCTGCTAAGCGGATTGCTTGTGCTGTTCTTCATCATCCGCTACGCCTGGATGACCCGCACGTTCCTCAAACAGAAGGTTTCCTTCCAGAGCATGCTTCCGACCCTCGTCACCATCTTCGCCATCCTGCTTGTGGTGCTGGCGGAATTCATGCTGGACAAGCCCTACTATTTCTTCGACATTCCCGCCTTCGGGGCGTACATCGTGATGGGCGTGGCGCTGCTGATCATGGCCGTCATGGAAATCGTAAGCGCCAGACGCCGCTTCGCCGCCCAGAAGCAGCGCCACCTGTATGTGTAATCTGCCAGGCTGATCATTTGCAGATCAGCCAAATTACGGAGCCGGCTCCACGATTTCGGGAGCCGGCTCCTTTTTCGTTTGACCAGGCAAGGCAGAAAGGATGTGCAGCTTTCAACTTTTCAAAAAGACAACGATATGCGGTCTGTCAGACGAAGCCGTTCAGCATTCAGCCGTATTTTGCCCCCGATCCCTCGGGTACCAAATACCCTGTCAGGCGCTTGCCTTCATGCCAGGTGCAGAGCTGCTCTCCGGGCAGCAGGCAGGTCTTTTCGCGGGTTTTTCCGCCTGCTGCCTGCGGGAAAAACGAAAAGCTTCGCTCTGTGTTCTATGCGGGTTTTTCTTCCTTAACAGCCTGAACCTCCGGAAAATGGAAAATGCGTCAAGGCCGGAACCATAACCCTCTTTCCTTTCCGATGGGCCTTCCTGCAAACAGTTCCGTTTACCCGCGCTTCCGGGCAACGCCCCTGGGGTCAGTTCAGAAAGCCGCTCCAAATGCTCGTCCGACAATCGAAGCCGTACACCATCCTTTTCGTCCCTCCCTGCAAAGCAGGACAGCAAAGGAATCCAGCCCGATGAAAAGGAGATGGCCCACGGGGAGCCCACAATGCCCTTTGGCACGTGGCATAAAAAACAGGGCCCTTGCGGGCCCTGCATGGTTACAGGTTAAGCTGCGGATTACTGAGCAGCCTTCCAGGCGGAGAACTGAGCGGCAAATTCAGCCAGGACATCCTGGTAGCCAGCGGCATCCAGTTCAGCCTGATACTGCTGAATGTACGCATCCACATCGTCCGGAGCGATGGCGCCGTTTTCAAGCTGGAAGCCATACTGCTCGAACAGAGCGGAGCAAGCGGTGTAGGCGGCTTCAACGTTGGTCTTGTCGAAGCGGAAACCAGCGGCGATGGAGGTTTCGGCGCTGCCGTTGAACTCATCATACAGTTCGGCCTTGTTGTCGGGCTCGTTGTCCAGCGGGGTCACGATGGTAGCGGAAGCAGACTCCCACATGCTGTGGTTGTACTTGTCGCTGTGCTGGGTCACGTGCTTGATGGTCTGGCCTTCAGCCTGGGTGTATTCGAAGTCTTCGCCTTCAATACCGAAGGTGTACATGTCAGCCAGCTTGGCATCGGTGTAGAGCATGCCCATGAAGTCGATGGCAGCCTTGGCCACTTCTTCAGAGGTGTTCGCGGTGATGCAGTAGCAGGAGCCCAGAGCGGAGGTGGAGTGCGCAAAGCGGGGAGCAGCGGGCTGCATGACCACTTCCTGGCCATAGCGGCTGTTGGCTTCGGCGTTCACGGGGATATCGGTCCACCAGGAGATGGCCCAATCCTTGCTCTGGGTGGTGGTGTCGGTGGTCACCTTGTTGGCTTCGTCTTCAGAGACATAGCCCTTCTCGGCCCAGTCGCCCATCAGTTTGCAGAATTCAGCATATTCGGGGGTGAGGATGGTGTCGACGACTTCGCCGGTGGCACGGTCAACCGCGAAGAAGTTGGTGTTGGCATCAGCGGTGAAGAAATCGAAGGAGCCGATGTACCAGCGATAGAACATAGCGGTCTTCTGGGTGAGGAAGGGATACTTCAGGCCTTCAGCCTTGGCATCGGCGAGCATGGGCTCCAAGTCAGCCAGCTTGGTCACGGAAGTGATGTCCCAGCCGTACTTGTCAACCAGGTCCTTGCGGAACATGAAGTCATAGCCTTCCACGTTGTCCTTGTAAACGGGGATGAAGTAGTTGCGGCCGTTGTACTTGGTGGCTTCCCACTGGCCTTCCGCCATGGAGGCGTACAGCGCGGTGCCGGGCAGCAGATCGGTGATGTCATAGACAGCGTTCTTGGGAACCAGGTCGTTGGTGCCGATGACGGATTCCCAGGAAGCGGTCCAGAGCAGGTTGATTTCGTTGTTCGCAAGCGCGAGGTTGGCCTTGTCGGTGTATTCACCGGAGCCAATGTCGGTCAGGCGGATTTCGTAGTTCTTGCCGTTCTCAGCCAGGTAGGCGTTGATGGCGGCTTCAACCTTTTTCACCTGATCGGAATCCGGGGTCGCCAGATTGAAGGTGCAGCGGGTCAGGTTGATGACAACCTTGTCCTCGGCATGCGCGATGGCAGCAACGCTGAGGAGCATGCACAGAGCCAGCACGAGGGATACGAGCTTCTTCATGAGAATGCCTCCTAAATGATAGTTTTATTTCAACGTCCTTTGGACGTTTGAAACCGTTGGAAGGATCAGCCCTTGACGGAGCCGACCGTCAGACCTTTAACGAAGTACTTCTGGAAGAAGGGGTAGACCACCATGATGGGCGCGATGACCACGATCACCGTCGCCATGGTGGAGGAATACTGGGGAATGGAGTTGCCCATGGCGGCACGGGCGGCGGCGGGAACGTTGTTGTTGTTGAGCAGGAACTCGATGCTCTTCTGGATGTTGATCAGCAAAA
>CAMOIA010000019.1 GCA_946615785.1 uncultured Clostridia bacterium | reverse complement strand
CGCCGTCGATGGCCCGCGCAAAGGTCATGCAGTTTGCCCTGCGGCAGGAAAGACCCGCGTTTTTCAGCTTGTCCTCGTCGCGCCCGGAACGCACGCCGCAATAGTCCGCCGCCTTCAGCATCGCCCGGCTGCACAGGTTCACCACAAATTCGCCGCTTTCAACGATCATGCCGTGGCTGTAGCGTTCCGGACGGACGGAAATGGAGCACATGGGCGGATCGGAGCATACCGTGCCCGCCCAGGCGATGGTCAGAGCGTTGGGGCTTTTTCCTTCCGCGCCGCAGCTGACGAGCACGGCGGGTACGGGGCTGAGCAATGCCCCCGGTTTTAAGGCCTGATACTGCATGTTCATTCCTTTCTCCGCGCGGCGGCCTGCCCGGCCGCAAGGCCGGAAGCCCACGCGAACATCAGATTATACCCCCCGCAGTCGCCGTCGACGTCCAGCATTTCTCCGCAGAAGTAAAGGCCGGGCATTCGGCAGCTTTCCAGGGTTTCTTCGTCCACTTCGTCTGAGGCGACGCCGCCGCGGATGACCTGCGCGGATTGCGCGCGGACGCCGGTCACGCGAAACGGCCAGGCGGTCAGCATGCGCGCCATGTCAGCAAGACGATTGTTTTTTTCGATCATTTCCGCCATCGGGCGGGAAAGAGCGCCGCGAAGCAAATGCGTATCCCCGATGCGTGCCCTGCGCTCTTCAAGCCACGAAAGCGCGGTTTTTTCGTGGTTGTCGGCGGGCTTTGATGCGTAAAAATGCCTGCGCGGGCAAAAATCGAGCAGCGGGGAAAGATCCATATGGATTTCGCACAGTCCTTCCTTCAGGGCGTCCTGGGCCTGGGCTGCCAGCTGCATGGCGCAGATGCCGCTGAGGCCGCTGTCCGTAAAAAGGCATTCCCCGCCGGCGCAGGCGATAAAGTGCCCGTTTCCGTACAGGGAGAGGATCGCCTGCACCCTGATCCCCTTCAGCGCCCGGAAGGTGCGCATATCGCATTCGAGAGGACAGAGGGCGGGGGTCGGCGGGATCAGGGTGTGCCCGAATGCGGACGCCAGATGATAAGCGTCCGTGCCGCCGCCCGCGGGAGAACCGCAGGCCAGAATCACGGCGTCAAACGCGGCGGTTTCCCCGCCGGCGGTGACAAGAAAGCGCCCGGCGGACCGCTTGATGCTCTGGCAGGCGTTCCCAGTCCGGATTTGAACGCCCGCCTTTTCCGTGCGCCACCTGAGCGCGTCCAGTACAACGGCGGCCTGACCGCAGGCAGGGTAGAACCGTCCGTCCTCCTCCGGTTCCCTTGCAATCACAAGGCCGCAAGCGTCAAAAAAAGCGCGGATGCTGGTTTCGTCAAAGCACTGCAAAAGCGCCCCGGCAAGACGGGCACCGTGGTGATAGCGAGGCGGCCCCGCGTTCATCAGGTTGCAGCGCCCGTTTCCTGTAGCGAGCAGCTTTTTCCCCACGCGGTCGTTTTTTTCAAAGACGGTCACGTCCGCGCCGCCCTCTGCTGCCTCGATGGCCGCGGCCAGACCGGAGGCTCCGCCCCCGATTACGGCGATCTTCATATTCCGTCTCCTTCCGCGATGGTGTCGCACAGCTCCTGTGAAAGGGCCGCCGTCAGCGGCGTGCGGGCGGAACTTTTTTCCGCAAGCGCCCGCGCATAGGCCGCTTTCGCGTCCCAAAGCGCGCTGCCGTCCCGAAGGCGCGCCCTTCCGACCGCGCGCAGCAGGTACAGAAGAAAGCGCCCGTCCGTTTGCGCGCAGGTTTCATACCGCCGTATGAGCGAGGCGAACGCCGTTTCCCGCCGCCAGGGCACGTCATCGGGAACCATGGCGGGGCACAGGCTTTCGCACAGCGTGGCAGACGGGGTCAGAAAACAGAGACCGTTCTCCAGGACGGCTTTCCATCCGGCGTTTTCAAGCGCCTTTATGCGTTCTTCCGCTTTGAGAGCGCCGCAGCGCTTTGGAAAATCAGTCGCAAAAAGCGCGCTTTCGTCTCTTGAAAGGCGCAGAAACGCGCCTTCGCCGATTCCTTCGCGCGCTGCGCGCTCAAGGCGCGCGTACAATCCGTCAGTCATTGGGGGCAAAGCGAAGCTTCAGGTGGTGCATGCCGGAAAAAGCGCCCTGCAGGTCCACCTGGTATTCAAGCTCCGCCATGCCTTCGCTTTCGCTGATGGCAAATTGCACCTTGACCGGGAAAATCCCCATGCTCATGCTGCCCCAGGGTGTCTCATACCATCCGTCGAAGCGCTTGTCCTTTTCAAACACCATGGTGGTCTCGTACGGTCCGTTCCGCGTCATGGTGATGCGGTGCGGGCTTATGGTCATCGTAATATCCTGGCTTCGGCCGTCGTCCGGGTCGGTTTCCGTGTAGGCGAGCACATATTCGTCCGCGGCGGGACGCGAAAGACGCCCGGTGGTCACCAGTCGGATCACGTCGGGACTTTCGTCGTCCGCACCCCGGTTCTCCCCGACGACGGAGAGCAGGACGCCGATGGTTTCGTTGATGTCAAGCATGCAGCTTTCCTTCCGCGTTACAGGCTGTTGTCGTCAATGAGGCGGCATTCTTCCTGCGTAAAGACGGTCTGGTTCACGCATTTGAGGTTTTCGAGGATCTGGGAGGGTTTGCTCGCGCCGATAAGAACGCTGGTGATCACGTCGTCCTTGAGCACCCAGGAAAGCGCCATCTGCGCAAGGGTCTGCCCGCGTGAAAGTGCCAGTTCGTTCAGCGCGCGGATGGAGGCGAGCCGCTCCGGGCTGAGTGCGTTCTCGTTCAGGAAGCGTCCGTCGGTGCGCATGCGGGAATCTTCCGGAATGCCGTTTAAATACCGGTCGGTCAGAAGGCCCTGCGCGAGGGGCGAGAAGCAGATAATGCCCTTGCCGTCTTTGCGGCAGGCTTCCTTCAGGCCGTTCTTTTCAATGGTTCTGTCGTAAATGGAATAGCGGTTCTGGTTGATGACGAACGGCACGTGCAATTCCTTCAGGATCGCGGAAGCCTCCAGCATTCTTTCCCCGTTGTAATTGCTAAGGCCCACATAGATCGCCTTGCCGGAACGCACGATGTCGTAAAGCGCGGTCATCGTTTCCTCAAGCGGCGTTTCCATGTCCATGCGGTGGTGATAGAAAATATCCACATAATCAAGGCCCAGCCGCGCAAGGCTCTGGTCAAGGGAGGCCATCAGATACTTGCGGCTGCCGTGGTCGCCGTACGGGCCGTCCCACATTTCGTAGCCGGCTTTGGTGGAAACGATGATCTCGTCCCGGTACGCTTTGAGCTCCTCGTTCAGGATGCGGCCGAAATTCTTTTCCGCGCTGCCGGGTTCCGGGCCGTAATTGTTGGCCAGGTCGAAGTGCGTAATGCCGCTGTCAAAAGCGGTAAAGCACATTTCCCGCATGGTTTCATAGCAGCCGGTCGAGCCGAAATTGTGCCAGAGACCAAGGGAAACCGGGGGGAGCATCAGTCCGCTTTTCCCGGTGCGGCGATAGGACATTTCATCATAACGGGCGCTGCTTGCAAGATGCATGGGACACCTCCAGAGAACGTATTGTTGTATCGTTATTGTAGCAAAAACAGCCTGTGTTCCGCAAGAGGATGATCATTTTCCAAAGTACGCTTTCGCAAAGCTTTCAAGCGAATCCTGATCCGCCTTCGCCATCATTTCCTGCGCGGAATGCATGGCCAGAAGTCCGATGCCCATGTCCACCGTGCGCATGGGGATCTGGCTGGAAAGGATGGAACCGATGGTGCCGCCGCCTTTGGTGTTGGAATGCTTGGCAAAGCGCTGGAACAAAATGCCGTTTGAAAGGCAAAGGTCCGCGGCGAAGGCCAGCGCTTCTGCGTCCCAGGCATAGGACTGGTTGCTGGCGCTCTTGAGACAGAAGCCCTTTCCGGCCAGCGGGAAGTTTGTGATATCCTGCGTTTCGGGGTAATTGGGATGCCAGGCGTGCGCCACGTCCACGCTCATAAAATAGCCATCGGCAGCAGCGCTGAGCGCGTCCGTCGCGTCTTTTGAAAACGCGCGGAAGATCTTTGCCACAATCAGGCGCGGCAGGGCGGAATCCGCGCCCTGCTTGGAGCGGGAGCCGACCTCTTCGTTGTCAAACAGACAGACCATGCTGATGCCGTCGTGGCCGCCGCCTTCGATCAGGCCGTGGATCAGCGCGGCGCAGCTGGAAATGTCGTCAAGGCGCGGCGAGGAGACAAAATCCTCCTTCCAGCCGACCAGGGACGGCTTTGCCGGATTGTACACGCAAAGGTCATAATCCAGAATGCTCTCGGCGGGAACCTCGAGCGCCTGGGCAAGGAGGGCGCGGAAAGGATGGGCTTCCGCCTTTTCGTCTGTCAGCATTACAAAGGGCAGAAGCTCTTTCTGGTTGTTGATGGGCTTTCCCTCTTCGTTCACGCCGCGGTTCATGTGCACGGCGAGGTTCGGCAGGTACAGGCAGGGACGCTTCAGATCGACTGGCAGGGTCTTAACGCCGCCGCCCTCTTTTCTGACTGCCACGCGCCCCGCAAGGGAGAGCGGCCTGTCGAACCAGGTGTTTAAGATCGGGCCACCGTATACTTCGGTGTTCAATTGCAGAAGGCCGCGGCGGTTCAGATCCGGATCGGGCTTGATTTTCATCGCGGGAAAATCCGTATGCGCGCCGGCGAGCCGCAATTGCCCGTCCGTCCCCCGCTCGCCGATTGTGAAGGCATAAAGGGTTGTGGGGAAAGGCGATACATAATACCTGCCGCCCTTTTCCAGTTTCCAGTTGTCGCGAAGGGCCAGGCGCTTAAAGCCCGCCGCCTCAAGAACGCCTTCCGTGTGGTTCACGACGTGATAGGCCGAGGTGCCGTTTTCAATATACGCAAAAAGGTGGGAAAGCGCTTGTGTCATGGTTCTAAAACCCCCTTGTTTTCTGAATAATCATTCTTTCAACATGGTATCACCCGAAGGACGGAAAAGCAAGTGCAACCCCTTTTTGTGCTGAATCAGCACACGCGCCGGCCGGAAATAGGCTTGTATAATGATGCCGTCCATGTTATAATCCACCGCGTGCGGTCAATTTCCTACGGTGGCGAAGGGTGCTTTCCCCGTGTCGTCGCACGGGCTGGAAAGCGCTTTTCATGTTTTGACTGCATGACTATGTACGTTTTGCATGCTTGACGGAGGGAACATGAAAATCGAACGACAGGCGGCCATCCTGTCCATCATTGAAAAGATGGACATCGAAACCCAGGAGGAACTGGCTGACGAGCTGCGTAAAAACGGCATGACGGTAACACAGGCCACGGTGTCCCGCGACATTAAGGAGCTGGGCCTTCTGAAGGTGCTCACCAGCCGCGGATCATACAAATATGCGCCCGCGGATAAAGCGCAGCACGTGATGAGCAACCGTTTTGTGCAGATCTTCGTCGCGACGGTGGTTTCCATTGCCTACGCGCAGAACATCGTGGTGGTCAAAACCATTTCCGCGTCGGCCAACGCCGCGGCGGAGGCCATTGACGGCATGCACCTGAAGGAAGTACTCGGCACAATGGCCGGGGACAATACGATCCTGGTCATCGTGCACAACGAAACGGAGGCCGCGGCCATCTGCGAACACTTCCGGCAGATTCTGCGCTGAGCGCGAAGAGGCGGACATGCTGATATCACTGACGGTTGAAAACATTGCCCTGATCGGAAGGGAAACCGTGGAATTCGGACGCGGTCTGCATGTGCTGACCGGCGAAACCGGCGCGGGCAAATCGCTGATCGTGGACGCGATGGGGCTTTTGCTCGGCGGCAGGGCCGCGAAGGAAATGATCCGCACCGGCGAAGAGAAGGCGCGGGTGGAAGGCATTTTCGACCTTTCGGACGCGCCGGACGTAAAAAGCGCGCTCGCGGCGCTGAACGAAGACGCCGAAGGCGAAACGCCGGAAAGCGGCGAAGAGGATACGCTGATCCTTTCGCGGGAGATTTTCAGAAGCGGCAGGAGTGTCTGCCGTGTGAACGGAATGGCCGTTCCGCTGTCGCTTTATGCCACGGTGACAAAAAACCTGATGGACCTGCATGGGCAGCACGCGCACCAGAGCCTGATGGACGATAAAACGCATATCCGGTTTCTGGACGGCTTCGGTGATCAGGCCCACCAGGAAAAACGCCGCGAAACGGCTGAGGCCTATGCGGTTTTTCATGAAAAGGACCGGGCGCTTGAAAAGCTGCAGAAGAAGGCGCGGGAAAAGCAGGACCGGGAGGACGTGCTCAAGCTTCAGCTGCGGGAACTCAAAAGTGCGCACCTGAAGGCCGGCGAGGAAGAAGCGCTTGAAAAGGAGCGCGACCGTTTCAAAAACAGCGGAAAAATCTCCTCTGCCCTGCAGGAAGCCTATCAGACCCTCTATACCGATCCCGGCGCGGCCGTGGCGCGGCTTCGGGAGGCGGCGGACAGTCTGCGCCGTGTGACTTCAATGGGCGACGAATTTGCGGCTCTGCACGAGCGGGCGATGAACGCGTATTATGAAGCCGAGGACATTTCCCTGACCATTCAGGGCATCCTTGACGAAAGCGGCGCCGATCCTGAACGCGAGGAACAGGTGATGAGCCGGCTCGATCTGATCCGCAGGCTGTCACGCCGCTATGGCGCCACCACGAAGGAAATGCTGGAAAAGCTCGCCCGGGTGGAGGCGGAGCTGAAAACGCTGCAGAGCCTGGACGAGGCGATCGCCCAGGCCGAGGACGAACGGAAACAGGCGAAAAAACGCTATGATCTTGCCGCGGAAAGCCTTTGCGCTTCCAGAGAAGCGCTCGCCGCAAGGTTCGAGCAGGCGGTCGAAAGCCAGCTGAAGGATTTGAATATGGCGGGAAGCCGTTTCCTGGCCGCCCTTGAAAAAGCACCTCCTGGCCCGGACGGCGGACAGCAGTGCCGCTTCCTGATCGCCGCGAACCGGGGAGACGGGCCGCAAAGCCTCAGCCATACGGCCTCCGGCGGCGAATTGAGCCGGCTGATGCTGGCCATCAAGGCAGCGGCCGCGGACCAGTCCCCCATTCCCTCCATGGTGTTTGACGAAATCGATACCGGCATTTCCGGCCGGGCCGCCCAGGTGACGGCGGAAAAGATGGCGGGCATCGCCCGCACGCACCAGGTGCTGTGCGTCACGCATCTGCAGCAGATCGCCGCCATGGCCGACCGGCAGTATCTGGTGGAAAAAAAGGACGACGGCGAGAGGACGAATTCCTCCATCCGTCTGCTGAAGGAAGAAGAAAGGCCCATGGAAGTGGCGCGGATGCTCGGCGGCGACGCAAAGAGCGCCGAAAAGCATGCAATTGAAATGCTCAAAAGCCAGGAAGAATGGAAAAAACAACAAGCTGCAAAGGAATGATCACGCATGGCTCTTTATCATAACAGCCGTTCGCAGGCCTGCCGCAATCCGGTTGGGCCAGTGAAGGCGGGAACGGAAATCACCATTCGTCTGCTCGGCGCCTCCGGCACGCTATCGGCCGAAATGCGCACATGGTATAACAAAAAGCACAGGATTATCCCCCTTGAGCGCCTTCACGACGACACCTGGGGCACCACGGTCACCTTTTTGAAAGATCCCGGCCTCTTCTGGTACGATTTCCGCATCATCGACGCAAACGGCCAGGAACGCTTCGTCGGCAGCGCGCCGGACGGGCTCGGCGGCGAAGGCGTGGAAACGGACAGGCCCACCGCATTTCAGGTGACCGTGTATGAGCCGGATTATGCCGTTCCCCCCGTCTTCCGCGACGGCATCATGTACCAGATTTTTCCCGACCGGTTTTTCCGGAGCAAAATGCCCAAGAGCCCGCGGAAGGAAATCTACCTGCATGAAAAATGGGACGAAATGCCTATCATGATGCCTAATTCCCGCACGGATAACCAGGCCATGGATTTCTTTGGCGGCGACCTTGAAGGGATTCGGCAGAAGCTTTCGTATTTAAAGAGCCTCGGCGTTACGGTTCTGTACCTGAACCCCATTTTTGAAGCCCGCTCCAATCACCGCTACGATACGGGCGATTATACGAAGATCGATCCCCTTCTGGGCACGGAGGCCGATTTCAAGCGCCTTTGTGAGGAAGCGCGGGAGATGGGCATCAGCGTCATCCTGGACGGCGTGTTCAACCACACCGGGGACGACAGCATCTATTTCAACCGCTACGGAACCTATCCGGAGAAAGGCGCGTACCAGAGCAAAAAGTCCAAATGGTACAAGTGGTACACCTTCAAAAAATTCCCGGATCAGTATGACTGCTGGTGGGGCATTGACAACGTGCCCACGGTGAACAAGAGCAACGAGGAATTCCGGCGCTTCATCATGGGCAAGGACGGCATCGTGGCCAGGTGGCTGCGCGCCGGCGCGAGCGGCTGGCGGCTGGACGTGGCGGACGAACTGCCCATGGACATGCTTCGCGAAATCCGCCGCCGCGCAAAAGCCGAAAAGCCCGACAGCATCCTGCTTGGCGAGGTATGGGAGGACGCGAGCCATAAGGAGGTATGGGGAGAAACCCGCTGCTACTGCACCGGCGATACCCTGGACAGCGTGATGAACTATCCCCTGCGGGAAGCGCTGCTTGCCTTCCTCACCTTCCGCGCCTCCTCCGCGCAGCTGCGCCGGCTGATTGAAAGCCAGCAGGAAAATTATGCACCCGCGTTCTATTACAGCATCATGAATCTGCTGGGCAGCCATGACCGGCCACGCACCATCAACACGCTCGCCGGAAAGACCTTCGACGAAATGTCCGTCAAGGATCGGCCTTTCGCGAAGCTGACCGAAGAGGAACTCGCGCTCGGAAAAGCGAGGTATCTGGACATGCTGCGCATCGTGTGCGCCCTCCCCGGAATTCCCTGCGTGTATTACGGCGACGAAGCCGGACTGTGGGGCGCGGCGGACCCCTACAACCGGGGCACCTATCCCTGGGGCCATGAGGATGAAAGCATGATCGAAAGCGTGCGGGAGATCCTGAAAAACCGCGCGGAAAGCCGTATTCTGAAAACGGGGCACCTGAGCGTGGTCACCCCGGACGACGACACCATTTCCATTATCCGCCACATCGACGACAATCACGACGTGTTCGGCGAACAGGCCGAAAATGGCACGGTGTGCGTGACCGTGCGGAGAAAATAATCCGATCCGGCCGCAGGATCAGAAGATGCATTGAAAAGGGGCTGCTGCAGATTTCTGCGGCAGCCCCGTGCTTTTTAGGCGGACTTTGATTATTCGCTGAACAGGATCTGGTTCATGATGCTCTCAAGCAGCTCCTGACGGCCGCTGCCGGGATCCACGTTGCCAAGCTTCTGGGCATAGGCAGCGCATTCTTCGAGGGTCGCTTCGCCGGAAACGATCTTCTTGCCGATGCCGGTCTTGTAGGAAGCGTACTTTTCTTCGACGAATTTGTCGATCCGTCCGTCCTCGATCATCTTCGCAGCTTTGATCAGGCCCAGGGCGAAGGTGTCCATGCCCAGGATGAAGGCGTAGAACATGTCTTCATAGGTGTTGGAGGGACGGCGGTTTTTGCTGTCGAAGTTGAAGCCGCCGGTAAGGCCGCCGGCCTTGAGCACTTCGTACATGCACAGCGTGGCGTCGTACACGTTGAAGGGGAATTCGTCGGTATCCCAGCCCAGCAGCGTGTCGCCCTGGTTGGCGTCGATGGAACCGAGCATGCCGTTGATGCGGCTTACGCACAGGTCATGCTGGAAGGTATGGCCGGCGAGGGTGGCGTGGTTCGCCTCGATGTTCATTTTGAAATCCTTGTCCAGGCCGTGCGCCCTCAGGAAGCCGATGGCCGTGGCGGCGTCAAAATCATACTGGTGCTTCATGGGCTCCTTCGGCTTGGGCTCGATGTAGAAATCGCCCTTGTAGCCGATAGAACGGCCGTAATCCACTGCCATGTGCATGAGGCGGGCGATGTTTTCCTGTTCAAAAGCCATGTCGGTGTTGAGCAGGGTTTCATAGCCTTCACGGCCGCCCCAGAACACGTAGCCGCGGCCGCCGAGCTTCACGGTGCAGTCCAGCGCCTTCTTGACCTGGGCCGCCGCGCAGCAGAACACGTCCGCGCAGTTGCTGGAACCGGCGCCGTTCATGAAGCGGGGGTTGCCGAACATGTTGGCGGTGCCCCACAGGCACTTGATGTCGGTGCCCTTCATTTTTTCGAGGATGTAATCGGTAATTTCGTCCAGACGGGCAGCCGTCTCGGCGTTATCCTTGCCTTCGGGAACGAGGTCCACATCGTGGAAGCAGAAATATTTGATGCCGACCTTTTTCATGAATTCAAAGCCGGCGTCCACTTTCGCCTTCGCGTGTTCCATGGTGCCGGGGGTGGCGCCGAAGGATTTATCCGCGGTGCCCTGACCGAACATATCCACGCCCGTCGCGCCCAGGTTGTGCCACCAGGCCATGGCAAAGGGCAGGTGCTCGCTCATTTTTTTGCCCATGATCACGCGGTCCGCGTCATAATACTTGAATGCCAGCGGATTCTTGGAAGCGGGACCTTCGTAAGGAATGACAGGGATGTTCTTAAAAATTTCACCCATGTGAATCTCCTCCTTTTTTATTGGATCACTGTGCCTATTATACATCATTGCAGTGCTGGGAACAAGGCTTTCATTGCGGGATAAATGCGCTTAAACTGCGCATATTTCGCTTCGTAGAGCGCCGTCAGGTTATCGTCTGGCAGCGCAGCAACGCTGGAGGTGACAAGCTGATCGCACGCGGCCTTAACCGTCGGGTACGCGCCGGAGGCGACCATGGCCAGGATCGCGCCGCCGTAGCCCGGCCCCTGCTCGGTCGCCGCGACGTCCAGCTCGATGCCGAGCACGTTTGCCATGATCTTCCGCCACAGCGGGCTCTTGGCGCCGCCGCCGCAGATCATGCTCTTTTTGATGTCGATGCCGATGGACTTGGCCACCTCGAAGGAATCGCGGATGGCGAAGGCCACGCCTTCCAGCACCGCCTGCACAAGATCAGCGCGCGTGGTGGCGAGGGTAATGCCCGTGAAGGTGCCGCGGGCGAGCACGTCGTTGATGGGGCTGCGTTCGCCCATCATATACGGCAGGAAGAACACGTGGTTTTTGCCGAGGTTTTCTTCTTTGATTTCCGCCTGATCGGCATTGTAGTCCTTCGTGCGCAGAATGTCTTCCTCAAGCCACTTCAGGCATGAGGCGGCCGAGAGCATGCACCCCATCAGGTGATAGCCGCCGTCGGCATGGTCGAAGGAATGCAGACCGTTGGTATCGTCCACACCGAAGGTGTCGGAGGTGATGAAAATGGTGCCGGAGGTGCCGAGGGAAATGTTGCACCCGCCGCGTCCGACGACACCCGTTCCGACGGCAGCGGCGGCATTGTCGCCCGCGCCTGCGGAAACGATGGCGTTTTCGGAAATGCCGAGCGCCGCAGCCACGTCCTTTTTCACCCTGCCGACGGGCGCGAAGCTTTCATAGAGCTTCGGAAGCTGATCTTCGGTAACACCGCAGACCTCCAGCATTTCCCGGCTCCATTTTTTGTGTTCGACGTCCAGAAGCAGCGTGCCGGAGGCGTCGCTGTAATCGGTTGAGTGAACGCCTGTAAGAACGTAGTTGATATAATCCTTTGGCAGCATGATCTTGCGGATTTTCGCGAAATGATCAGGCTCGTTTTCCCGCATCCACAGAAGTTTTGGAGCGGTAAAGCCCGCGAAGGCGATGTTCGCGGTGCGCGCGGAAAGCGTTTTGCGCCCGATCACCTCGTTCAGGTAATCCGTCTGCTTCTGCGTGCGCCCGTCGTTCCAGAGGATGGCAGGGCGGATGACCTGATCATTTTCGTCCAGCACGACAAGGCCGTGCATCTGACCGCCGGCACCGATGCCGGCGACTTCTTTTCCGTCAAAGCCTTTGAGCAGCTCCGGAATGCCGCACATCACGGCATCCCTCCACGCCTGCGGATCCTGCTCGGTCCAGCCGGGCTGAGGGAAGGCGATGGGATAGGATTTGGAGACCTC
>CAMOIA010000018.1 GCA_946615785.1 uncultured Clostridia bacterium | reverse complement strand
GCGCGGAGCCCCAGCCGTTCCCCCAACGCAGCGGATTTAAACCCGCCCGCTTTCCTGCGAAAACCTGCACCGCAACAGTGAGGTCCAGGAGATAGGTCTCCTGGTGCAGGGGTCTGGGGGCCGCAGAGGCCCCCGGGCGTTCTCCTGGCGTCAGCAGGTACAAAGCGCTGCTCTTGACGCGTTACTCTTCGCCGCGCTCCCTTGCGGTTTCGGCGTCTTCGGACAGCACGCGGTACATGGCCGCTGCGTCTTCCTTCCGCACCACTTCTTTTACTTCCGTCACCTCGTATCGGCCAACGCGGGTGCCAAAGCGGATTTCCAGCACGTCGCCTGTTTTCACCTCCGCCCCGGCACGGGCCACTTTTGCGTTAATGGAAACGCGCCCGCCGTCGCAGGCTTCCTTTGCCACCGTTCGGCGTTTGATAATGCGGGATACTTTCAAATATTTATCGAGCCTCATATCTTCTCCTTCTTTGAATATGAAAAAAGCAGGCATGTCCGCAAAAGGGCACGCCTGCCGCACTGCAGTTTATTCGTTCACGGCGTCCTTAAGGGCCTTGCCGGCCTTGAAGGCCACGCCTTTGCTCTCGGGAATTTCAACCTGTTCGCCGGTGCGGGGATTGCGGGCCACGCGGGCCGCGCGATCCTTGCGCTCAAAGGTGCCAAGGCCCACCAGCTGCACTTTTTCACCGCTGCACAGGGTATCCTTCACCAGCTCTACGAAGGCATTCATAAACATTTCACTGTCTTTCCTTGAAGCGCCGGTCTTGTTGGCAAGCGCGGCGATAAGTTCTGTCTTGTTCATCTGCAAGTTCCTCCTTACATGTGTATGGGCACAGTTTCGCCCTGAGTTGAGCAAATTTCAGTATACCAGATTTCCAATAATTGTCAAGCTACACAACAACTCTCCTCCAAATTAGGAAAGCGGTAGCATTGCCTGCGGTCATCTGCCCTGTTCGCGCTGCTTTGCGCGCGCCGCCACGTCGTTGGTGTCGATTTTTCCGCGGTATACGACAAACCGCTGAAAGCAGAACTCGGTTACAAAATTCACCAGCATGGACAGGGCCTCTACCAGGTATTCATTCCATCCCGCCGCGACCAGCGCGTTTCCGCCATAAATGCTCAGCGGCGTAAACAGGGCATAGTAGGCCGCGACCTTTGCCATCGCCAGCGGTACGTTCGCATCGCTGCGGAAGGTGTACCGCCGGTTGAACGTGAAATTCCAAAGTACACTCAGAACCAGCGACACCCCATAGCTCCAGGGGTAGCTCCAGCCGAAGGCTTCCTTAAAGAGCGTAAAGGAAAGGATCTGGATGATGCCTGCCGAGACAGAAAAGAGCGTGAACTTCACTGCCTGCCAGATGTTTTTCTTTGCCTGTGTTTCTTCCGCCATGTACGGGTTCTCCTTTGTGCGCGTTATGTTTCCGTCAAACACCGGGATGTGAATAGGCCGCTAAAACGGATGCCGGCTGTGAAGCACTTTCCCGGTGGTTCGCCAGGGTCTCTTCACTCAGCCAAGCACTTTCTTCTTTGCTTCCTCAAGCGCGCCGATCACGCGGTCGCAGAAAGCGTCGAATTCCGGATCTTCCACCTGGCATTCCAGATGCGAAAGCAGATACGCAAGCGACCGCCTCGCACCCTCGTGGAAGGGAACGCAGGTCGTCATCTTCGGTACAATCTGCTTGAGCTTGGTGTTTTCAAACACAACGGAATTGGATTTGTCCCCGATCAAAGAACCGCGGTAATCATACTGCCCGCCGACGTCCGCAAGGAAATCCGAGGAAACATGGTACGCCTTCAGCGGCACCTGCAGGGCATCCGCAATGGTCTCGTAGATCTGGTTCCAGGTCAGCGTTTCGTCCGACGTGATCTGGAAGGCCTCACCGATGGCATGGCGGTTTCCCATGAGCCCTGTAAACCCAACGGCAAAGTCCGTGTTGAAGGTCAGCGTCCAGAGACTGGTTCCGTCGCCCTGAATGATCACGGGCTTGCCGTCCAGCATCCGTTTGATCACCTGCCACGGCCCTTTCGCGCCGTGAACGCCGAGGGGCAGGTTGCGCTCATCGTATGTATGCGACGGACGCACAATGGTAACGGGAAAACCTTCCGTGCGGTATTTTTCCATCAGGAAGTCCTCGCAGGCGATCTTGTCCCGGGAATACTGCCAGTAGGGATTGGCCAGCGCCGTGCCTTCTGTAATCCTGTAATCGCGCACAGGCTTGTGATACGCCGACGCAGAACTGATATACAGGTACTGCCCGCAGCGCCCGTTGAAAAGGCGGTAATCCCGCTCGACATGGTTCACGGTAAACCCGATGAACTCCGCTACGCAGTCAAAGCGCATGCCCTCTATTGCGGAAAGAACCGCACCTTCGTCCGCGATATCGGCTATCAGGCTGTGTACGCCCTCAGGAAGCTCGTTTTTGCGGTTTCCGCGATTAAGAAGATATACCTCCCAGCCGTCTTTTACGAGTTTACGGGTAATGGCCATGCTGATCTGTCCGGTTCCGCCGACCATTAAAGCTTTCATGCGTTTGCCTCCTCATGGATTCCTTTTTGTGAAAACACCGGAGCGCAGCGTCTCCGGTGTCAAAAAATGCTTATAAATAATGGTCTCAGCGGTTCATCGCTTTTTTCTTGCCGGTCACGTAGAGCGCGATCATACCGATCAGGCTCGCGACGAGCACGAAGATCCAAACCTCAACCGGCCTGGTATCACCGGTCTTTGCGATACGGTGATTGGTAATGGTGCCGTTTTCCCAGACCTTGTCGGTTTCCTCGGCGTGCGCGCCGTCCTCCGCGTTCTTGTAGCTCGTACGGTAGCCGTCCATCTGATCCGCCACCACATAATAGTCGTAGCCAAGCGGCAGGTTGTAGATGTTCAGCCAGCCCTTCCGGTCAGGCGACACTTCGATGTGCTTGAGCTCCGTGCCGTTCGCGCGGAAAATCGTCAGGCCGATGGCGGGCAGTTTCTCGCCCTCGGCAACGCCGGTGAAGACGCCTTTCACGCGCATCTGCTTCACGGCGGTGTTCACGATGGTGCAGCCGTCATAAGCGCAGTCCGCGTACAGCCCTTCAAGGTTCCTGTAATCAGTCATGTAACCGCTCATGTACGCTTCTTTTGCCGTGTAGATGATCCGGCGTCCGCCATAGGTGTACTTGGGCAGACCGTCCACGGTATAGGTGTTGCTGTTGCCGGACCAGTTAACCGTGGGCTGCGGCACCATTTCCACACCGTCGGAATACATGATCAGGCGGATCTTGCCGCCCTGCACGCCGACCCACTGCTTGTAAACCGTGAAGGTCGTCGCGATCAGGCTGCTGGTGAATTCGAGCAGTTCGCCCTCTTCGCCGCTGGCCTCGCCCTCGGCGGTCATGGTGTCCTGTCCGTTCACAATGACGCGGTAGCGCGGGCACTCTTCCTCAACGACGCGATAATGCACGCCTTCAGGCAGGTTTTCAATCGTAATATTGTCTCCGCTCGCCAGCTCGATCGTTCCGCCGCTCTGAATTTTGCCCGTGCGGGAGCCGCGGTAGGTATAAGTGCCGGTCAGCTCTTCGCCGTCCACCCGCAGGATCACGGTGAACCGGAACGTCTGTGTCGTCGTTTCACCCGTCACCCACTTCTGAATCGTCAGGCAGGTGTGGTTCACCTGGTCTGCAAAGAGGATCTCGTCCGTCTTTTCGCCGTTCAGGGTGATTTCCTTCTTCACTGTCAGCGTGCCGTCGCCCTGATCCTCAACCAGCACCTGAATCACATATTCACGCTCGTCGTAAGCGACCATGTCGTTTCCGCCGTCGCGCTCACGCAGAACGTAGGTATGGCTGCCGACGTCTTCCTGCGTATAGGCAATCGCGGTAAAGCGGATGGAGCCGCTGGTCTGGTTGCTCATGGCCGTCAGGATTTCCTGCTCCTGTCCGTCAATCACCTCATAAAGGGTGTAGGAGGCAGCAGGCAGGGTGCCGTCCGTGCCAAGCAGAACCTTTGCTTCAGCTTCGTCCGCAAAGGTTCTGCGGCCTGTGATGCTCAGGTTTGCTGTCGCAAGGTACGTGTTTTCAAACGCAAGGTCTTCGCCGTCGCCGGTCACAAAGGCCTGCAGGGTGCCGTCGCCGTTGTCCTGCACGTCCACGGTCACGGTGTACGCACCCGTGTCCATCGTGTAACCGGCAAGCTCCAGCGGATCCTGCGTGACGGTGTATGCGTGGGAGCCGATGTTCGCAAGGTCGTAATCGATCCTTGAGAAGGCAATGCTGCCGTCCGCGGCGCTCCGTCCGGTCGCGACCACGGTGTCGCCTTCCTTCACCGTATACGTGAAGGCCTCCGCATCCGTTTCCCTGCCGGTCACATGGTTCCAGCCGGTCAGGTTCGCAACGCCATGCGCAAGATAGCGGCTTTCAAAAGCGAGCGCATCGGCCGTACTGCCGTTTACAGTGTACGCAGCCTTGCATTGCAATTTGCCGTCTTCCGCCGCTGTCACGGTGATTTTTACCGTGTACACCCGCTCGTCATATTCGACGCCGCCCATCGTTCCGGCTTTTTCAGAAACGATGTAGGTGTATTCGCCTGCCTGCGCAAACGTGAGCGGACTGAACGCAAAGGCATTGCCGACGTTTGCCGTTTCCGCAACGGCATTGCCGTCTGCATCCACCAGCGTAAAGGCAAATTCGCCGTCTTTGGCTTCCCTGCCTTCCAGGATGCTTTCGCCCTGAATGGTGAAGCTGTTGCCACTCGATGGCGCGTTCAGGTTCAGCGAAGCCTGCTTCTGCCCGGCCATGGTATTGGTCACGGTCACGACGCATCCGTCCGCCTCTACCGCGCCGCTGTTTCCGGCGACAAAACGGTTCGGAATGGCAGGAACGATGTCGCCCTCCCGTTCGGCCGTACGATAACCGATTTCATAGGCGGCGGGCGCGAAACCGGCGTCCGCAAGGTCCTGCTCGGTCACGGTAAAGGCCGCGCCAAGGGGCAGGGAAGGAATCACCGTTTCGCCGCCGCTGACAAGCGTAACGACGGTCTCGCCGTTTGTAAAGCTGTATCCGCCAAAGGTTCCGTTCAGCGCTTCGCCTTCCGCTGTGCGCACGGAAACGAATACGCTATAGGCCCGGTCAAGGCCGGCCGCCTCGCCTTCGTTCACCACACGGATCGCAAGGCTGCCTGTGCGGTTCCTGGTGTTGGAAATGACGCAGGTCGTAATTTCCGGATCGGTTTCGGCAATGGTTTCAACCTCCGCGGTATAGACGTAGCCCGCGATGGTTCCCTCTTTGCCGGTATAAGTAACGGAATCGTACACCGCGGAATAGTCGTCCTGTTCGACCGTGTATCCAATGCCGCTCGGCAGTCCGCGGATGATCAGCGGAACGTCTGCATACACCTTGACATATCCGTCCGGGATCACTCTCACCGCATTCCCGCTTGCATCCGTTACCGTGCGGGTATAATCCGGATCCAAATTCCTGCCCTCTTTCGGGCCATAGGATACGCCGTCAACAAATTCGACGTCGCCCAGAATGCCGCTCACAGTTTCCGCACCGGGCCCGTTCAGGGTGATCTTCACGGCGAACCAGCTCTTGCGAAGCGCGTCGTTGCCAAGCCTTTCGGCTTTGATCAAAAGACCGCCGAAAAGATCCCGGATGTTCGTCACCGTGCACTCCGCCGGCTTCTTGGAATCAATCTTCCCGGTTTCGCCGGTGTAGTATGTGACATAACCGTCGCTGTTTTCGTTTTCCTGCTTTACCTTGAAAGGCATCCCGTAGGGCAGTCCGACGGAGGTGATGGATTCGCCGTTTTTCAGCGTAAACATCGCCGTACCCGCGCGGAACACCATCTCGCCGTGCGCACCGAAAATGGTTTCATGGCCTTCCCCGGTCAGTTCCACGGTGATGGTGAATTCCTTTTCCGGATCCGCGTCGTTCCCCAGTGTCTCCGCGTATACGGTCAGGCTGCCGTACTCCTGCTTGCGGTTCATGTAGGTCACGGCGTTCTTTTCGTCCACATTGCCGATCACGGTGGGCAGGATCACGCCGGTCACCGTGCCGGCCTTGTTGTCGACCACGCCGTTTTCCGCGGTGATCATGGTCTTGTAGCCGTCTTTGTTGGCGGCTTCTTCCGTGATGACGTATACCATGCCGGCAGGCAGGCGCGTCGCTGTATAGGTTTCGCCGTCGCCGATTTCAAATTCCGCAACGCCGTTTGTGAAGGCGATTTCGCCCTCGTTGAAGCTGTCCGTGTTCACTTTTTCCGCGCCGTCGCCAAGAAGGGTAACGGTGAAGCGGTATTTCGCGTTCTTGTCCGCGGCGTTTCCGCTGATGGCTTTGGTCAGGCTGAAACCGCCAAGGCCGTAGGTGTTGATAAAGGTGTTGCCCTTTTCACCCTCGCCGCCTTCATAGGCAACCGCGGCCGTCAGTTCGCCCGCTTCCTCGGTGACCGTAACGGTGGCGATCACCTTCTGCGTGCTTCTGGTCAGACCCGGGACCTGGTCCTCGTCACGGATGAGGGCCTGCGTGATGCCAAAGCGGTATACGCCGGGCTTTTTGAAGGCGATTTCGCCGAACACGGCCGTTTCCCCGTTACCGACGCTCTTTGCCCGCTCGGTGATTTCCGGCCATACATAGCCGCTTGCGTCGTTGTCCGCTTCCTCGTCCAGGATCAGCGTAAAGACGATCTCATGTCCGTTGATGTCCCTGCCGGGGAATTCGGTTCCGTCCACAAGGTTGACCGCTTCCAGGCTTACGGACACGGTTTTGCGCGCGTTGTCAAACGCCGGCGCCAGTGCGGCTGTCTCGCCATCTGTATAAGCGGGAATGCCGGGCACGATCACATCCTTGCCTTCGACCGCGACGCCGGTAACCCTGGCGGTAAAGACCTTTTCGTCAAGGCCAAAGAGATAATCGTTGCCGTCGGCCTTTTCACTTTCGCGGATCGTGTATTCGTTGGTTCCTTCCTTCAGGCCGGCTGCATAGAAGAGCACGGCAGCGCCGTCGTTTTCGTAAAGGCCCTGCGCGTCGCCCGAAAGCGCGAACCAGAAGCGCTCGTCCATCTTCGGCCAGACGCCGTCTACCGTCTTTTGCGCGTAAAGAACCGCCGTATCAAAGCTTGCCTGATCCGCATAAACGTTATAGAACCCGCCCGCGGTCACGCTGACGGCGCCGCAGCTTTCGATCCAGCCGCAGCACGCGCCTGTCACTTCGATCCGGCTCTCAGGAAGCGGCAGAAGCATCATGCCGGCCACGTTCGCGGCCCTGACTTCCTGCGGCGCGATGAAATTAAAGACAACCGAACGCGCAATGCTGTCCAGCAGAGCGCACTTTTCTTCGCCGTTTTCCTCCGGCCAGACCGTGTCGATGATTTCCGCTCCGTCCATTCCCTGCCTGACAAGGCAGCGGAACGCGCCGAGGGAAACGGGCTCGGCGCTGCGGAAATTAAACACCGCCGTCTGGGTGTCGCGTTTTAAGATCAGCGTGCCCAGATCGCGGGAAAGCCAGGGCAGATACGCGTCCGCGTCAAGATAGACAGTCGCGTTTTCCGGCAGGGAAAGCAGATCGACCACAAGGGTGTCTTCCGCTTCGCCCGTTATAATCCGAACGTTCTGCGGCTGATCGAGGAGCGCGGAAGCCTGCTTCATATAAGAAAGAACCGGTGCGACCGTCGCTTCCTTCAGTGCCGTGCCGTTCCAGGGCACGACCACCGCAGCGTTGTTTTCATCCTCAACCTGCAGTCCGTCTGAAAGCGCGTCTTCATCCACATAAAGAAGCGCGTTCGTGGGCAGGTTTGCCACCCGAACGACAGAAGCTTCGGTCTTGTCCGCTTCCGCGATAACGATCTGGCCGGCCTGCTCGTTCGGATTGTACGATCCCGCCTCAAGCGCTTCGCCGCTGACGGTATACCTGCCTGCCGCAAAGTTGGCCCCAAGGGGAACCGTATGCGAAAGCGTTTCCGCAGTAATGGCATAATTCAGTCCCGGTCCAAGGATGGAGCGGTAATCCGCGTCGTAAGACACACCCAATCCGCTTCCTGGACTTGCCTCCCCCAAGGCGGCAGGCGCAAGGCACAGGCTGCTCATCACCAGCAGGATCGTCCACAGTGCTGCTCTCATCAAACGCTTCTTCATGTCGCACCTCTTCGTTACAGATTTGTTAAAACGAAGTCCCGGCCGAACCGGAATCGAAATTTCAACCTCACTGAACGGAAGCCTGTCCTTCACGGATGCATACGCAAACAGACCCCCATTCAAGATTACAATCATTTTACAACTTTTCGTCTGGGATGTAAAACTCACTGGGGGGTCGAAATGGCATTTTGAGATTAACATTCTATGACAAATTATTAACAATTCTTAATATTTGCGTATTTCCGCTTTTCATTGTACAATCTGTTGTGGTTTCAGCGATTCTGAAGGGAGGTCTTTACATGCAAACAGAGAAAACCATCTGCCTTGCAGGCGGCTGTTTCTGGGGCTGCCAGAAGTATTTCGACCTGATTCCCGGCGTCGTGGAAACGACGGTCGGCTACGCAAACGGCCATACCCCGAACCCCGTGTACGCGCAGGTCAAGCGTCATGAAACAGGGCACGCGGAAAGCGTGATGATCCGCTACCGCCCGGAACTTCTGCCCCTGGATACGCTCCTGCAAAAATACTTCGCCGTCATCGACCCCGTCAGCGTCAACCGCCAGGGCGAGGATGTCGGCGACCAGTACCGCACCGGCATTTACTGGACGGATGAGGGTGACCGGGAAACCGTTCTTTCCGCCCTGCAGCGCCTCCAAACCCAATACGCGCAGCCGCTCGCCGTGGAGGCCCAGCCGCTGCGCTGCTTCTATGACGCCGAGGAAGAACACCAGAAATACCTTGAAAAGCACCCGGACGGGTACTGTCACATTCATTTCGACTGACGAAAACGCCTGCCGCGGCTCCCGCTCGTGCAGCACGCCGTGAGCAGGCACACCTTTTCGCAGCCCGCGTCCCGAAGCGCTTTGGCGCACGCAGACGCGGTCGCGCCGGTTGTGCGCACGTCGTCCACGATCAGCACCCGTTTTCCTTTTAACGCTCCGCCTGGCACCGCCTCAAACGCGCCGCGCACATTGCCGGCGCGTTTTTGCCTGTCAAGCCCCGCCTGCGGGCGCGTCTCGCGGACGCGGATCAGCAGATCATCCGCACAGGGAATGCCCGTCAGCGCGGACACCGCTTTCGACAGCACCGCCGCCTGGTTGACGCCGCGCTCCTTCAGCCTTTTTTGATGCAGCGGAACGGGAATGATCAGGTCAAAATCCCTGTCCCAGAGGCTCTGCGCCATCCATCTGGCAAGATAGGGAACGGCTTCGTCGTTCGAACGGAATTTCACCGAAATCACCAGCTGCCTTGAGTTCGGCCGGTACCGGAACGGCGCGAACGCCTGGTCGATCCCCTTCAGCCCTCCCGCGGCACAGAAAGGACAGCCTTTGGAATGATATGTATTGGAAAGACACCTGTGGCAGGCCGAAGCGGGCACCCGTTCCGCCATCAGCGCGGCCTCGCAGGACGGGCACAGGCCGCTTTCTGCCGACGCACGGCGCGGATCGCCGCAGACAAGGCAATGGGAGCCCTTCGGCCAGACGAGGTCTGCCAGCGCTTCCAGGATGCGCCGAAGACCCTTGCGCTTTTCCATCACACGTCCTCCGCCGTTTCCGCAAGGCGCTTGAGCAGGGATGTATAGCGCCTGCGTTCCTCGTTGTTGTTCACCATCTGCTCGACGCAGCTTTCCCTGCCAACCAGCACCACGAGCCGCCTTGCGCGGGTAAGCGCCGTATAAAACAGGTTCCGGGTCAGCAGCATCGGCGGGCCGCCGACACAGGGCATGACCACGCAGGAAAACTCGCTCCCCTGGCTTTTGTGAATCGACAGGCAGTAGCTTAAATCCAGTTCGTCCAGTACGCCGCTGTCGTATTCCACCTGAATGTCTCCGTCGTACAGGACGCTGACGGTCTTCTCCTCCGGGTCCACCGCCGTGATCACGCCCATATCGCCGTTAAAAACGCCGGCGCCGAAGGTTCCCTTGCTGTCGCAGTGCCACTCCAGGGAATAGTCGTTCCGGATGTGCATGACTTTATCGCCGGTCCGAAACACGGTTTCGCCGCTCTGCAGTTCCTTTTTGTGCCTTGCGGGCGGGTTCAGCGCCGCCTGCAGAAGGCGGTTTAGGTTTTCCACTCCGCAAACGCCCTTGCGCGACGGCGAAAGCACCTGGATATCCTGCCTGTTTTCATTGGCCAGATACTTCGGCAGCCGTTCCCTGCACAGCGCGACGACCGCCGCCGCCGCTTCCTCCGCCGTCTGCTTCCGCTCGAAGAAGAAATCCGTCCCGCGCCCGTTCCAGACGGGCATCCGGCCCTGGTTGATGGCGTGCGCGTTTCGCACGATCATGCTTTCCTCCGCCTGGCGGAACACTTCCGTCAGCCGCACGGAGGGGATGACGCCGCTTTGAAGCACGTCCGAAAGCACGTTGCCCGCACCGACGGAGGGCAATTGATCCGCGTCCCCCACCATGATGAGCCGCGTGCCTGTTTTCAGCGCCCGCAGAAGACTGCGCATCAGAAACACGTCCACCATGGACATTTCGTCCACGATCACCGAATCGCCCTCCAGCGGGTTTTCTTCGTTGCGCTGGAAAACGCCCTCGTCGCCGCCGTATTCCAGCAGACGGTGCAGCGTCCTGGCTTCCCGGCCGCAGGCCTCGCTCATGCGCTTGGCCGCGCGCCCTGTCGGGGCCGCGAGCATCACGCCCGGCCCCAGAAGCGACAGAATGCAGCGGATAATCGTGGTTTTGCCCGTGCCGGGCCCGCCCGTGATCACCATGACCCCGTGTGTGACGGCAGACAGCACTGCTTCCTGCTGACGGGGAGAAAGCGTAAGTCCCCTTTCCCCCGCGATCTTCTCCAGCTTTTTTGCCGCCGCGGCGCCCATGTGCGCTTCCATGCCGCGCGAATGGCGCATGAGCTGGGAAAGGCGGACGGCCACCTCTTTTTCCGCGTGGTAAAACCTTTCCAGCATGCAGCCGCGGCCGGACGAAAAATCGTTCACGACGATTTCCCGGTTCAATATGAGGTTTTTGAGCGCCGCCTCCACCGGTTCCCTGGCGCACCGCAGAAGCGAAGACGCTTCCCGCAGCAGCATCTCCTCCGGAAGATACGTATGCCCCCCGCTCAGAGCCGCCTCCTGCAAAACATATTTCAGCGCCGCTTCGCTGCGGTAGGGGCTTTCCGGGGAAAGGCCGAGCGCGACGGCAATTCTGTCCGCCGTCAGAAAACCGATCCCCTCGACGTCGTCCACAAGGCGATAGGGATTTTCCTTCAGGACCTCCTCCACCCGCTCGCCGTAGCGTTTGGCGATGCGGATGGACAGCTTCGGCGGAATGCCGTACCCGCCCAGGAACACCATGGCCCTGCGCATGCTGTATTTTTCCCGGAAGCTGTCGCCGATCATCCTGGCCTTTTTCGGCCCGATCCCCTTTACCTCCGCCAGCCGCTCCGGGCTTGCGGCCAGAATGTCCATCGCCTGCTTTCCGAAGTGCGCCATCACCCGCCTGGCCGTGTCCGGCCCCATCCCGCGGATCAGCCCTGAAGAGAGAAAGCTTTCGATGCCTTTCAGGCTGTTTGGCGGCTCCACTTCGCACTGTGTCGCGCGCCACTGCGGACCGTACTGCGGATGCTGGGTCCAGGCGCCAAAAAAGCGGACGCGCTCCCCCGCCGCAAAAGCGGGGAGCACGCCCACAACGGTCACCTGTTTCTTCCCGACCGCCGTTTCAAGCACCGTATATCCGCTTTCTTCGCTGCGGTATACGGTACCTTTGATCACCGTATCGATCACATTTTCGCCTGCGCGGCCCTGCTGGGCCCCGGGGAAGGTTTCTGTCATACACGCCTCGGCTGGGAAAGTGCCGCATTTTTCGGCAATTCCAGGGTTATTTCAGGAAATACGTCATCAGATAGCCTTCGTACGTTTCATAGCGCAC
>CAMOIA010000017.1 GCA_946615785.1 uncultured Clostridia bacterium | reverse complement strand
GCACCGCGGCAGCCAGGGGCGGGGAAATGCCCACCGAGAAGGCGAAGCCGGGCAGCATGTAGCGCATGTAATCGATGATCGCCTGGCTCGCGGCCAGGTATCCGCCGCAGGCGCCAAGGCCCTTGGAAAGCGTGCCCATGTGGATGTCCACGTCGCCCTTTTCCAGATGGAAGTATTCGTCCACGCCTTCGCCGTGCTCGCCCAGCACGCAGGTGGAATGCGCCTCGTCCACCATCAGGAAGCAGCCGTATTTCTTTTTCACGGCGGCAAGGGCCGGGATGTCGCCCACGTCGCCGTCCATGGAATACGCGCCCTCGGCGATGATGAGCACCTTGCCGAATTTGTGCCGGCGGGTGGAAAGGATGTGGTCCAGCGCGGCGGCGTCGTTGTGCGGGAAGGGCCTGCACACGGCGCGGCTCAGCTGGCAGCCCTGCCAGACGGAGTTGTGCGACAGGGAATCGTACAGGATCAGATCGCCCTCGCCGCAGAAATTGCCCACGAAGGTCACGTTGGTGGCGTGTCCGCTCACCAGCACCAGGGCGTCGTCCGAATGCTTCCAGTCGGCGATGGCGCGCTCGAGCTGGCGGTACAGGGTCTTTTCACCGGCCAGCAGGCGGCTGCCGCTCGCGCTGGTGCCGTAGGTGTCGATGGCGGCTTTCGCGGCCTCGGACACTTCTTTGCGCCCGGACATGCCCACGTAATTGTAGCTCGCGAAATTCAGCTTGCGCACCCCGTCCACAAGGGAGGTGTCCGAAAGCGCGCTGTCGTGGCGGATGAAATACGGGTCACGGTTCCCTGTGGCTTCGACCATTTCCGCGCGCCGATGAATGTAATCGATGTATTCCGGCGCGTCCTCGAACCGGGTGATGGGCTTGATCTCGTTCATACTCTCCTCCTGAAGCGTATTTATACAAAAACACGCTTTTGTTATCATAACAAGCCCGCAGGCCAATGTCAAGCAAAAGCCATTTGATCCAAAAAGCCGGTTTCTTCAAGGAAGCGCCGAAGGCCGTCCGGAATCTTTCCGTTCAGGTCCAGCTTGGTATCCCCAAGCGTCACCAGCTTGTTTTTGCCGTGATAATCGCTTCCGGCGGTGACGAGCAACCCGTATTTTTCCGCAATCGAGAGCGTCTGGGCGCGAAGCTTGGGCGTATAGCCGGAATAGAAACCTTCCATGCCCCTCAGCCCATAGTCCATCAGGCGCTTCACCCGTTTTTCCAGATCCCCTCCCGTGATCAATTCGTCCCCGCTGCCGAATGGGGGGTGCGCCAGCACCGGGATGCCGCCGGAAAGGAGGATGCCTCGAATGGCCGTCTCCGGCCGCAGATACACGTTGTGGATGTGGATCTGGTTGATAAATTCGTTGATGGCCTGCTCCTTGCTCTGTGCGTATCCGCATTTCACCATCATGTTCCCGATGTGCGGCTTTCCCGGGTTGTCCATGGCCAGAATCGCCAGAATTTCCTCCTCCGGAAAGACAAAGCCAAAGCTCGTCTGCAGAAGGTCCAGCCGGGCCCTGACTTTCCGCATGCGCATCGCATGCCCTGTTTCCACCACCTGCCGGATCGAATCTCCCGACGGATCATAGCCGTAGCCGAGGATGTGGTATTTCCCTTCCTCGTCCTTGCAGGAAAACTCCGCCCCGGACAGAAAATACGGATCGTCCTCCCGCAGGATTTCGCGGATCATCCCTGCGCCCTTGATGGCGTCGTGATCCGTCAGGGCGAACAGGCCGATGCCCGCCTGTTTTACCTTCTTAAGGATTTCTTCCGGCGTGTCCGTACCGTCGGAAACCGTGGAATGCATGTGCAGATCAATGCGTGTGATTTTCATGCTGTTCAAAAGACCAGGGTGTCGGTATGGGAAACCATTTCTTCAAGCGCGGCGCGGCAGGCTTCGATCATTTGGCGGCCTTCCTCGCGGTTCATTCCGTCCCTCAGAATCTCCCGCCGCATCAGCCTGGTGAGGCCGATGATCCTGGCTTTTTCCTCCGTTTCATTGATGATCTTCTCGTCTTGGCTGCCAAGGTACAGCGCAAGACTCCTGCGCCAGAGCTGTCGGCAGGTATCATACGGCAGGCCCATGAATTCCTCGACCCGTTCGGGACGGACCAGGCCGAACCCCGCATAGGCGTTGTACATGCTGCCCAGTTCGAAGATGGGGTGCCCGTGGCACAGGGTATCCATGTCGATCAGCAGGCTTTCGCCGTCCTGCAGCATGATGTTTTTGATGTGATAATCCCCGTGCAAAAGGTTGTTCGCGGCAGGAACGGCACTGATCAGGGCACAGAGCTTTTCGGCGGTTTCCTTCGGCAGATGGCTTTGCAGGAACGCTGCCCAATCAAGCGCGACGGCCTTCATATCCGGAAGGATGTCCGACTGCACTTCCCGGGAGTGGATCAGCTGAAGCAGACGGACGCTCATTCCGGCAATTTCTTCCGGCGTTTTTTCCCCGCGCCGAAGAAGAGCGGCAAAGCTTTTGGCGTCGAGCAGCTCGAAAACCGAACCGTAGCCGCCGCCCTGGATCTTCACCACGTCGTAGGGGATGGCCGTGGGAACGCCGGAAACAAACGCCAGCCTTGCCAGTTCCCGTTCCCTGTGGATCTGCGGCAGGGCACAGGGAATATCCGTGAGGCTTTTGCGGGGTGACGGCGCTTGTGCCAGGCATGAATATTATGCATAAAAATACAGAAACAGGCCGGCAAAAACGGGCTTTGGACGCCTGTGCGCGTTCATGGGCGCTGTGCCTTTTGCGCCTGAAGCGTGCTTTTAAGAACACGGCGCTTCAATGCTTTATTATGAATGATTTCGGCTCTTTGTCAAGCCCTTCCCGGCACGCCTTCCGGCGGAGAAGACGGAACGGGGGTATTTTATCATTTCATTTATTTTTATCAATCCGATTGTATTTGCAAAAGGGGGCTGTGACCATAAAGCCGGTTTTGTTTCAGCGGATTTTGTTGGACTATGCCGGATTGATGACCGGTTGCCCGTGCTGTTATGAAAGAGGGTTTCCTGGATCACGCGCGACTTTCCGGCGGGGCAGCCGACGGACTTTTCCGCCTCCCGCAGACATCCTGTTGAGTTTTTTTTCGCCTTCATGTATAATGGGGGCGTTTTCTTTGAAACGAAACGGAAAGGAAGTATCTTTTTTATGAAAAACCGGCTGCTGATGTATATTCTGAAGTATATTAAGGAACGGTTTCTGGACCTGATCAGGGGCGTTGTCATCGGCGTGGCCAACATCATCCCCGGCGTGTCCGGCGGCACCATGATGGTGGCGATGGGCATTTATGACAAGCTGATTTACAGCATCACCCATGTGTTCAAGGAATTTAAAAAAAGCATCCTGACCCTGCTGCCTTATTTGATCGGCATGCTGGTGGGCATTGTGGTTCTTGCGTTCCCCATCACCTGGGGATTGAACAGGCAGCCCCTGCCGACAGCCTGCCTGTTCGTCGGGCTGATCCTTGGCAGCCTGCCGATGGTCCTGAAGGAAATGAAGGGCGAAAAAATAGGCGTTCCCGGCGTGATCCTCTTTCTGATCTTCTTCGGGCTGATCATTCTGCAGCAGGCCACGGCCGGAAACAACACAGCCGTATTTACGCTTTCCTTCACTGAAATCCTCAAACTTGTGGTACTGGGCATGATTGCCTCGGCCACCATGATCATTCCCGGCGTATCCGGCAGCATGATGATGATGCTGCTTGGCTATTACGGCATTATAACCGGCGCGCTGAAGAGCCTGTTTAGCAATTTCGGAGGCTCCATCGTCATTCTGCTGCCGGTTGGGGTGGGCATTGTGCTGGGCATCTTCGGCGTTTCCAAGCTGATTGAGATGCTGCTCAAAAAGGCGAAGGGCCTGACCTACTGCGCCATTTTGGGCCTTGTGGCTGCAAGCCCCGTGGCCATTGTCTGGACGGCGTTCCGCCCCGCGGAGGGCAAGGTGCTGCCCACAATGGACGCGCTCACGATCATTCTGAGCCTTGTCATGCTGGCCGTCGGCCTTGCCATTGGCTGGTACATGATCCAGCTTGACAAGAAAAACCAGGCGAAGATCTCATGAGGAAAGCATCGCAAAGGGCGGCCGCGTTCCTGACAGCGCTTTTCCTGCTGCTTTCAGGCAATGCCTTTGCGCAGGACGCGGAAAACAGCGGCCTTCTGCCCGTGGACGACCCCGGCGGGGACCTTACCGAAAGCCTTGCGGACTGGGCGGAGCAGCGCTTCCGCACGCGGCGCGCGGTGAACGGGTGCGTGGTTCTGACACAGGGCGACGACGTGATTTTTTCCGCCGCCTACGGAAGCACGCGCAAAAACGGCGGCGATGCGGTCACCTGCGATACGGCCTACCGCATCGCCTCGGTGACCAAGTGCGTGACGGCGCTCGGCATCCTGTGCCTGTGGGAGGACGGCCTTGTGGACCTGGACGCGGACGTTTCCCTGTATACCGGGTTCACGGTGCGAAACCCCGCTTTTCCAAACGACGCCGTCACGTTGCGGCAGCTGCTCACGCACACATCCTCCATCCGGCGGAACGTGAACCAGTATGTGTACGACTGGGACCTGATTTCGCTTTCGCGCGATCCGATTTTTGATCACGACGTGCGCCCGGGCACGGCCTACGCCTACAGCAACTTAAACGGCGCGCTGCTGGGCGCTGTGATCGAGGGCGTGACGGGCAAGAGCCTGAACACCTTTATGACCGAGCGCGTGTTTTCGCCGCTGGGGCTTGCCGCGGCGTATCACCCGTATCTCCTGCCAAGCTATGTGGGAACGGCGGACATGCTTGCTGCCAACGGAAACCCCTACCTGCGCGCGCAGGACGAAATCAACACCTTCTTTACCGAATACAACGACGAGGCGGACCCCGCCGGCAACTGCGGCAACAGCGTTGGCCGGGTGTACATGAGCGCGGAAGGCCTGAGCCGCGTTTTGCGGATGCTGCTCCACTGGGGCCAGTGGCAGGGGCAGGACGTGCTGCACACCGGCACCGTGATGATGATGGAGCGCGACCAGAGCGAGGTGACGCATTCGAGCGTTCACTGCTTTTCTCCCTACGGGCTCGGCCTTGAACGGGTGGAGGGACTGCCGGGCGGCACCTGGTACGGACACCAGGGACGCTACGCCGGCCAGACCGTGGACGCTTATTTCCAGCCCTCGACCGATCTGTGCCTGGTGGTGATCTGCAACGGCTGCGGCTACAGCCTGGAGGGGAGCCTTGTGCACCTTTGCGTGCAGTGGATGGAGCGCGCCCAGGCGTACGCCGCCGACGTGCCCGAAGAGAGCTTTGAAGTAACCGAAGAATGAAAGCGCCTTGAGCGCGCGGTAAGCCGCGGCCGCCCCGGAAAGGGCTGCCGGGCAGGAACCATAAAAAGGAGGGCATTACGATGAACGTTTCCCGGCCGCCCATGGGGTGGAACAGCTGGAATACCTTCGGCAGCAGCATTTCAGACGAACTGATCGTTTCCACCGCCCGCGCCATGAAAGAAAAAGGATATCTGGACGCGGGGTATGAATACGTGGTGATCGACGATTGCTGGAGCCTTCGCGAACGCGGCGCGGACGGGCATATCGTGCCGGATCCCGTGAAATTTCCGCGCGGCATGAAGGCCGTGGCGGACGACGTGCATGCCCTCGGCTTCAAATTCGGCATGTACAGCTGCGCGGGGGTGCAGACCTGCGGGGGCTATCCCGCCTCCTACGATCACGAATTTACCGACGCGGCTGACTTCGCCGCCTGGGGCGTGGATTACCTGAAATACGATTTCTGCAATTTCCCCGCGGCTGCGGACGGCCCCAACCGCTATGCCACCATGTCCATGGCCCTCAAGGCCACCGGACGCGACATCCTGTTTGCCGCCTGCAACTGGGGCACGGACGAAAGCTGGAAGTGGATGAAGAGCGTCGGCGCGCACATGTACCGCTCCACCGGCGATATCGCGGACAATTTCCAGTCCTTTTCCGGCATCGCCAAATCCCAGCTGGAGAATTTCTGCATGAGCGGACCCTATGGCTTTAACGATATCGATATGCTCACCGTGGGTATGTACGGCAAGGGCAACGTGTCGCTGGGCAAGGCGTGCGACGACCGGGAGTATTACACCCAGTTCGCGCTCTGGTGCATGCTGGGCGCGCCGCTGATGCTTGGCGGCGACGTCAGGAACATGCGCCCCTTTGCCGAAGCGCTGCTTCAGAATCCGCGCCTGATCCGCATCGACCAGGACGAAGAATGCCGCCCGCCGCAGATCGTGTACCGCGGAAGGGTGGTGCACACGGACGAAAACGGCTGGAAGGAATACCCGGACGCGGGGCTGACGCTCTTTAAGCGCCTTTCGGACAATGAATTTGCGGTCGGCTACTTCAATTTCGCGGACGTATCCGGCGAGGTGCCCTTTATTTTCGCGGACGCGGGACTGCCTTATCAGAGCGGCTTCGGCCTGCACCTGACGGACGCTGCCGACGGCAGGGACCTTGGAGTGCACAGGGATTACTTCCATACAAAGCTCGAGGGCCACGAAAGCCGCGTGCTGATCGCGCGCCTTGAAAGGGTATGACGCAGGAAAGGTGCGCCGCCTGCGGAAGGATCCTTTCGCGGGATGAGACCGCGATCACAAAAAAGCTGGTGAACCGCGGCGCAACGCATTTTTACTGCGTCACCTGCCTCGCGGCAAGGTTTCAGGTGACAGAGGCGGACATCAACGAAAAAATCGCCTGGTTCCGCGCACAGGGCTGCACATTGTTTACAAATGAGGAAGGGGTCGGATGAAGGGTCCGATCCCTTCCTTTTCGTCCGTCTGGCACCCTTGCGGCGCTTTTTTTCCGGATGGGATTTACAAAAATGCCGGAAGATGGTATAATTTTGACAGTTTCAGGCGAATATCTGTTTTCAAAAGGCAGGTTTTCGCATATATCAAAGGAGGTAGCTTTATGAAAAAGCTGTTTGCTCTTGTTCTAACCGCGATGATGGCGCTCTCGCTTTGCTCCGCCGCGCTTGCGGACGACGGCTACACCATCCGCATCTATTCCAACTCCAACTCTTCCGAGCGCACCACCTGGCTGATCGAGGCCGCGAAGAAAGCCGGTTTTTCCATTTCCATCGACGATAACTCCGTTATTTCCGGCGATACCAAGGCTGTGCAGGCCGCGAACGAAAACAAGGACGCGGACCTGATCTTCGGTCTGAACGAAGTGCGCTGGAGCCAGCTGATCAACGGCCAGTATGAGAACCTGACCATCATGGACTGGACCCCCTCCTGGGCGGACAAGGTCGGCGATTACAAGTACGACGGCAAGGCTTACGGCCTGGTGATCCAGAACATTCTGATGCTCTACCGCAACGACGAATACGGCACCAACGGCGAAGCGCTTCACTTCGCGCACTGGAGCGACCTTGTGAACTGCGGCTACACCTGGTACCGCCAGGGCAAGGTTGGCGGCACTACCAACGCCAACATCAACAACGCCATGCTCTATGCCTTCACTGATCCGACGAGCCCCGCGGGCGGCATTTCCGTCGAGGGCTGGAAGACCCTGTGGGCCTACTGCGCGGGAGGCAACTTCACCGGCGACAGCTACGGCCTGGATCCGCTGATCCGCGGTGACGTACAGGTTTCCACCTTCTATTCTTCTTCGCTCTACGGCAACATCGACGCCGCGGTCGAAACCAACGAACATCCCCTCAGGGGCACCCTGAACCCCGAAAACTGGGCGCTTGTGGACATTGACGACGGCACCTATTACATCGCCGAATACATCGGCATCGTGGACAACCCCAACCGCACCGCCGAGCAGACCGAAACCGTGAAGGCGTTCGCGGAATGGTTCGGCAGCGCCGAAACCCAGATCGCCTGGAGCGAGGAATTCGATTCCTATCCCTGCAACACCGACGCTGTGGCTGAGCTCTACGACGAAGTGCCCGCCATCTACGCCATCAAGAACTGCTCTCTGCAGAAAGTAGAAGGCACCGACATGACCTATGCCGAATACGTGGGCGCGCACTCCACCGAGTGGACCAACATCATGACCAACCTTGGCTTCTACTGGAAGGACAACGCTTCCGCCCCCACGGAGCCTGACTGGGACAACCTGAACTGGGCCACCCTCACCCAGGCCGCCGCGCAGTAAACGCGAAACCTCATTCAGGGCGGGCATTTGCCCGCCCTTTCACATCATATCGGCTGCCGCATGAGGCAGCCGGGATGCTTGATTGGAGGATGGCTTATGATCAGACTTGACGATATCGTCGTCCGCTTCGGCGATTTTGAGGCGCTGCACAACATTAACGTGCATGTCAAAGAAGGGGAGTTCTTCACCTTCCTCGGCCCTTCCGGCTGCGGAAAAACCACCACGCTGCGCACCATCACGGGCTTTATCGAGCCCGTCAGCGGCACGGTGAAAATGAAGGGAAAGGATATTACCCACGTGCCGATCGAAAAACGGGCCATCGGCATCGTCTTTCAGAGCTATGCCCTCTTTCCCACCATGACGGTGCACGACAACATCGCCTTCGGTCTGAAAATCAAAAAGCTGCCCAAACAGGAGATCGAAAACAGGGTGCAGGAAATCGCGCGCAAGGTGGAGCTTTCCCAGGAGCAGCTGAAAAAGGCCGTGGCCCAGCTTTCCGGCGGACAGCAGCAGCGCGTCGCCATCGCACGCGCCCTGGTGACCGAGCCCGACATCATCTGCATGGACGAGCCGCTTTCCAACCTGGACGCGAAGCTGCGCGTGCAGCTTCGCAACGAACTGAAAAACATGCAGCGCGAGTTCGGCATCACCACCATTTACGTGACGCACGACCAGGAGGAAGCGCTCACGCTTTCCGACCGCATCGCGGTGTTCAACAAGGGCTATATCGAGCAGATCGGCACCCCGAACGAGGTGTACAACCACTCGGCGACGGAATTTGTGGCCAATTTCATCGGCGACATCAACCCCATCGAGGGCGATATCCTCGGCAAAATGGCGCTGAATCCCAATCAGCACCATTTCATCCGCCTGGAGCGGGTCACGGTGAACCACGAGGAGCGACCAGGCGAATGCCGCCTTCAGGGGGTTATCGAATCTGCCGAATACTACGGACTGTATATCAAGTACTCCATTCGCTGCATGGGGCAGCGCCTGAAGGTGATTGAAAAGAACGACGGCATCAGAATCTATGAGGCGGGGCAGGAGGTCGTTGTGGGCATCGCTCCCGGCGACATCATGTCCTATCCTGTGTAAAGGAGGGAGACGGATGCAGAAGGCCATCGGCAGGCAGAAGGGCCTGAGTGCCGAAAAACTGTGGAAGGTGTTCGGCGCGGTGCTCTTCGGGTACCTGTTTTTAGGGTTCATGGTGATCCCGTGCTTCAACACGCTCATTTCGGTTTTCTCCGTGAAGGACGCTTCCGGCAAAACGGACCCCTTCGCCGTGATCCGTTTCTTCTTTTCCGGCACTATGCCCTCTTTCGTGTGGAACAGCGTCAAGCTGGCGCTTTGCCTCATCGTGACGGTGAACGTCGTCGGCATCTCCATCGTGCTTTTGACGGAGTACTTTGACATCAAGGGCGCGAAGATCCTGCGGCTCGGCTACATGACCACGCTCATTTACTCCGGCGTCGCGCTGGTCACCGGCTACCAGTTCCTCTATGACAACGACGGAATCCTCACCTCCTGGCTCGCGCAGACCTTTCCGGGCATGAACAGGCAGTGGTTCTCGGGCTTTTACGCGGTGCTCTTCACCATGACCTTCGCCTGCACCAGCAACCACGCCCTGTTTTTAAGAAACGCCATCCGCGGCATCGACTACAACACCGTCGAGGCAGCCAGGAACCTGGGCGCAAGGCCCTTCAAGGTGCTCTTCAAGGTGGTCATGCCGACCCTTCTCCCCACGCTGTTTTCCCTCACGGTCATGACCTTTATCACCGGCCTTTGCGCCATGAGCGCCCCGACTTTGCTGGGGTACGACTCCATCAACCCCGAGATCGTGCGCCTTGCGGGCTCGAGCGCCGCGGACGAGAGCTTCCCGCAGGCCCGCGCCGCGCTTCTGAGCGTGATCCTGGCCATGTTTACCATCATCCTGCTCACCACGCTCAACCATTACGAGCGCAAGGGGCATTACCTCTCCGTCAGCAAAACGAAGCAGAAACTGCAGAAGCAGAAAATCGACAATCCCGTCTATAACGTGCTGGCGCATATCTACGCGTACGTGCTGTTCATCATCTACATGACCCCCGTGGTCATGATCGTCGTCTTCTCCTTCCAGAACTGGCAGGCCATTCAGTCCAAGACCCTGAGCGGCTTCACCTTCATCAATTATTTCGGCACCGAGGATTACACCTACACCCGCTCAAACGGCAAGCAGAAGGTGGTCGCCGACGCGATTTCGGGCCTGTTTGCCAACAACAAGACGGTCGGCGGCATCCGGCTTTCCTTCATCATGTCCGCCATCGCCGCGGCCCTCACCTGCGTGATCGTGGTGCTGGTGGTCAATTATATCTTTAAAAACAAACACAGCAAAAAAAGCCGCGTGGCCGAGGCCTGCCTTCTGTTCCCCTGGCTGCTGCCCACGATTCTCATCTGCTACAGCTATCGTATTTACTTTAACGACAATATCTGGTACGTTTTTTCAAAGAACCTCTATTACCGCGAGAACGTGCAGATCCTCATCATCATAGCCTATACGGTGGTCAAACTGCCGTTTGCCCTGCGCATGATCAAGGCGGCCTTCTACGCCATCGACGACGAATTGGAGGACGCGGCGAGAAACCTCGGCGCCAGTTCGCTCGTCACGTTCCTGCGCGTAAAGCTGCCCATCGTGCTGCCAAGCGTCCTTGCGGTGTTCGCGCTCAATTTCAACGCGCTCTTCACGGAATACGATATGGGCGCGACCTTCCAGTCCAGTCACGGCACGACGTACGCCATGGTCATCCAGTCCATGACGGATGAGGAAGGGAGAAACGGCTTTAACCGCAACGCGACCGGACGCCGCTGCGCCTCGACCGTGTTCATCATGATCGTTTCCGGCATCATCCTCTACCTGGTCTACGGCGTCGGCGCGCGCGATCTGGCCGAACGCCTCGCCCTCAAGGAAAAACGCGGCAGGATCATCGCCAGGTTGACCGGCAGAAAGCCGAAGGAAGAAAAGGCAGCATAGCTTTAGCATGACAGTACCGTCCGAACCGCCAAGCGCGGGTTCGGGCGGTTTTTACGTGGCGGGCCATGGACAGGGTAGGGGCGGAACGGGGGACGGCGCAGGGGACTTCCGCGGCCGTGCCCTCCCACTTCCGGCCACCCCACAGCCGAGAACAGAATTATAAAATCTGGGAAAAAAATTTCCAAATTAAATATAAATCGCTTGACAACGGGATTGATATCTGGTACTATAGAGCCAGGAAAAGGAAGAACCCGCAGGGTGCAGGAAAAGAGAGCATCCGATCGACGGGTCGAAGCTGAAAGGAGGCGAGTCCCATGAACCAAGCTTTTGAAGCGGTGGGAGGCGCGCATCTTTTCATCAGCAGAACCTATTGATCCCACTTCCAAATCAGCATTCCGGTCGCAGGATCGACGGAAGCAGCGCAAGCGCGCAACCGGGAAGTAAGCGGATACAGAAAAACCAGCATCCCATGTCTCCCACCGCAGCCCAAGGATTCAGGAACCAGGATCGAAGAAACATCGGCAAAAACCGGGATTTGTAAAACGAACTTGGATTGACTCCGGGAACGGGACGAACCGTTAAAAAAGTCCTTACCATTTCCAATCAAACCAGAGATCGCCGTCCCGTTCCACTTTCTCGATCATCCCTTCCGTTGGGTTTTTGAATAAAACAATTATATAGCGAAAAAATCCGGGCCCGGAACACCGGGCCCTTTTTGCTGGCTTTTTTTAAATCCCGCAAAGAAGGACATGCGGGCATGCCGAAGACAGGCATCGTCCGGATTGGGTTTTTATACTGTTTGGTTCTAATAAAACACATCCTGGATGGGCATATTTCAGGAAGCCGCAGGCCGTGTGAAATTGGACGGCAAATCCGCGTTTATGCGGATTTTCGGACGCGGTTCACGTCTTTCCGGCTAAAACGATTATAGCATTAACTCCCCTGATCTCCCTGCGCTTTCCCGGCACGAAAAAAGCCGTCAGCCACGAAATGGCGGAAACGGCTTGATATGCGATGCATCTGCCGGAAAACCGGAGCGAAACGGTCGCTTGTTACTGCTTCTGGTCGTTTCCGTTGCGAAGCTTCATGCCGGAATAGGCCAGGGCGCCGATGCCCACCAGGTTCAATCCGCCGAGTACGCGCCTGAAGGTGTCTGAAAGGTCCAGGTCAAACAGGCCCGGTGATGGAAAGGATCAGCGTGACGACGCAGACGACCAGGATGCTGCAGGAAAAAATGTTCTTGATGGTTTTCGTGTTCATGTTTCATTTTCCTTTTTTGTGTTT
>CAMOIA010000016.1 GCA_946615785.1 uncultured Clostridia bacterium | reverse complement strand
CTTATTTCCTTGTGCTAGTCCACTAAATATGCTATGCTGGAACAGCACTGGCACCACCAATTCGGGCACTACGATCAGAATCAGATAGTTCTGCATCACTGACAGTAGAATGAGATACGAGAATGTTAACTTTATAGTTGCGCATTCTTTCACGGATGCTATCTAACACAACGGCCATTGCCTGCGTTTGTGTGTTGATCTCTTCACTATGCTTCGGCCACAGAGCCCGTACAGCATCTGCTTGAAAGTAAGGTAATGGCCATACAGCAACTCGATCATGATCCAACAGAACAGGTTCCACAGGGTTCTTCAATCTGCCAAACAGATACAGATTGCTCTTTTTTAGCAGCTCACTATCAGATGGATAACGGCGTATATGTAGTACCTTTGTGCTGCCTAAAGAATTGAGAATGCAGGCAGTCGCAATGACGCGAACGGCTTGGGTCATCATGAAGGTCTGGGCTCGCAGAGACATGCGAAAAGTGTAGTGTGGCAGTAGAAAAGAATTGACATCGGAGAACGGCTGTGCGGAGGAATAACAAATGAGGAACAGCCTGATGAAGTATGTATCCTTGATGATGGCGCTGATCCTGTTGCTGACAGCCTGCGCAGGCGCAGCTGAGGAACAGGAAAAGCGAAAAATGGAAAACGCCGCGGACGCGGATGAATGGATTTCCGTCTTCCTGGGAGATCATCCGGAAGAGCTGGACGGGATCTGGCAGATGACTGTTCAGATGGAACAGGCCGCGGCTCTCAATGGCGGTGTCGCCGGACTGGCCAGGCAGATGGCTGCGCTCGGAACGGCGGAGAAGATACTTCCTGCCTATGAAGGGGAATTACAGGGATACAAAATCTTTCATGTACCCTGTGTCTTTTCCGCCATGTCGGTGGACCTGCTTCTGGTGGTGCAGGACGGCGCGATTGCAGGACTGCAGACTGACGCATACAGCGGAGACCGGGAAGAGGGTCAAGACGATGCTGACACTTTTGACAGCATAGAGTTGAATCTGCCGGTCCCTTCCCTCGGGGAGCTTCCTGGAATTCTCACTGTACCAAAGGGAAAAGATCCATGCCCTGCAGTCGTTCTCCTGCAGGGCTCCGGTCCAAGCGATAAGGATGAAACCGTTGGCACCCTGAAGCCGTTCCGGGATCTTGCGGAAGGGCTTGCCAGATACGGGATTGCCGTTTATCGTTTTGACAAGCGTACCTACGTTTACGGTGCGGAACTGGCAGCAAAAAAGGACATTTCTCTCGCGGATGAAACCATCGAAGACGCCGTCAACGCGGTTCAGATGCTGGCCGGGCAGGACCGGATTGACCCGAACCGGATCTATGTGCTTGGACACAGCCTGGGCGGAAACGCCATTCCCGCCATCGCCGGAAAGCTGAAACAGTCCCCGGTGAAAGCCCACGGATACATCATGATGGCGGCATCCCCTCGTCCTCTGGATGTGCTGATGAGGGAACAGTACGGTTTTCTGTATTCCCTGCTTCCGGAAATCACGGCGGAGCAGCAGGCGGAAAAGGATGCGCTGTTTGCCGAACTGGATCGCCTGAAGGATCTGGACACCATGACGGAAGATGATAGCGTTGCCGGTGTTTACGCCTCCTACTGGAAGTGGCTGGCTACATACGATATCCTGAAGGCAGCGGAGGAAATCACGGAACCGGTTCTGCTTTTGCAGGGAGAGGAAGATTACCAGGTGACCATGACGGATTTCTGCATGTGGCAGGAGGCCTTCAGGGAAAAGGCTAACTGGCAGCTGATTTCCTATCCGGGGCTGACGCATCTGTTCATGCCTGGTCAGAAGGAGGAAGGGTCAGCTGCCTATACCCGGGAAGCCAGGGTGGATGAACAGGTCATTCAGGATATCGCGCAGTTCATTCTGGCAGAGTAACAGAGATAAGGTTTGATGCGAGAGGGAATAAACCTACAGTTTTCGATCAATTGCGGGAAACTTGCGTTTCCGGTATGCCCGGAAAAAGGAAAATGGAAAAAGGAAAAGACGATCTGGCTGTTGAATATGCAGATCCGGATACTGAGATCATAAAGGCACTGTATTCTAATAGCTTACAGAACTATACCTCACAGAGCAGGTAAACAATATCTTGTTTGAAAAGAATTGGTTTTCAGACTGATTGATGACAGACGAACCGGAATCAGTTTTCCCTCATAACGGAAAGGCAGCTTTGATGAATTTGACATAGAAAAGATTGGCGTGGAAACACAGTTCAAATATCCTTGTTTGTAATCAGTTATACAGAGGAACGGATCACCTGAAAAAAAGCCAAAAAGCAATTGGAAGTTTCTGAAGCAAAGGTGTAAAACGCCCACGAGGTTTATCGATTACCCCATGGGCGTTTGTCTTTTGTTTTATTCTGTTTTGTTCAGGCTTTCTTCAAAGGGACCCAGATATAGTTCACGTCGTCTTCCGGTTTCTCCGCAGGCGGCATATAGATTTCAATGTCGTAATTGCCGGCAAGTACATATCCCTGCAGGGATGGCAGCCATTCAGACCAGATTCTTGTGTTCACCTTTTGCAGGCTGTCAGGCAGCGGACCCTTACAGAGAAACTGTGCCCAATAGCTGCCTGGGATCACAAGCGTCTCACATCCATCCGGGACGTCTTCCCATGGTGCGTACAGGTCGGCAATCCAATAATCGAAATCCCTTCCGTTCATATTGGTGCAAACGCCAAACATTCCCTTGATGGGACGGGCGTCTCCCTGCGCTAACCACTCGTTCCAGAATTCCGGGATTTTCTGGTAACTTGTCTCACCGTTAAAACGTTTCCTGACGCCTGCGATGGTAAAAGGAGCTTTTTCCATGATACGATAATCCAGCATGTTTCCACCCTCCATTGTGATTTTGATGTGCAGCGGAGCGAAGGATTTAAGGGGTGCGCCGGGTTCTTTGGCCTGAGAAGGTGTAATACCGTGGAACCGTTGAAACGCTTTTGCAAAACTGTCCGGAGAATCATAGCCGTACTTGATTGCGACATCGATCACCTTTGTATCTGCACTGGCGAGCTCCTGAGCCGCCTGAGACATTCTGCGCAAGCGGATGTATTCGCCAACCGTTATCCCACACAATGCGCCAAAGATTCGCTGATAATAAAATGGGGACAGCGCTGCTTTACCGGCGATTTCCTCAATGCGCATGTCTTCAGTCAGGTTGCGCTCCATAAAGTCAATGGATGCTTGAAATCCCTCAATCCAGCCCTGCATCGCCATACCTCCTTTTGCTTGCTGCGTGATCAATATACCATTCGAGGCGAAACGGGTTCCGACTTTCTGTGCACTTTTTGTCAGGAACAATTGTATCAGGAACAACTTGTTTTCGGAAGGCGGATAGCGTAATAAAAACGCCTTTTTGGTGCTTCTTCCTTTCCAAAATGCCCCACGGGATTGGATTGGGGCTTTCTTTTTTTCCCGCCTTACGGTATCATAACCCTGTCTGGCTATATTATGAATAGCGGGGAGAATGAAAAATGAAGCTTCGTAGACTTGGGAAAACGAATCTGATGGTCAGCGAGGTGGGCTTTGGCGGAGAGTGGCTGGAGAGGCATCCGGAAGAACATTCCGTCGCGCTGATCAGGCACGCGCACGAAAAGGGAATCAATATCATCGACTGCTGGATGCCGGATCCAAAGTCCAGGGATATCATCGGCAAAGCCATCGCGGACTGCAGGGAAGAGTGGATCGTGCAGGGGCATATCGGCTCCACCTGGCAAAACGGTCAGTATGTCCGCACCCGCGACATGCAGGCGGTTATACCGGCCTTTGAGGATCTGGTCCGCAGGATCGGCGGGGGATACATCGACCTTGGCATGATCCATTACGTCGATTCCATGGAAGACTGGGACCGGTGCATGCAGACCTCCTACATCGATTATGTGCATGATCTGCACCGAAAAGGCGTGATCCGGCACATCGGCCTGAGTACCCATAATCCGCGCATTGCCAGAATGGCTGCGGAAACGGATTTTATCGAAATGATCCTGTTCAGTATCAATCCGGCCTTTGACATGAAGCCGGCCAGCGAGGATCTGATGACCATGTTCGGGGACTATGACGCGCAGCTGAAAGGGATCGATCCGGAGCGGGCGGCCCTCTATCAGCTTTGCAAAACCAGGGACGTTGGGATCACGGTGATGAAAGGCTTCTTTGGCGGGGCGCTGCTGGACGCAAAGAGGTCTCCCTTCGACGTGGCCTTTACGCCCGCACAGTTGATCCATTATGCTCTCACAAGGCCGGCGGTCTGCTCCATCCTGTGCGGATATGACACGATTGAGCAGATCGACCAGGCCGTGGCCTACGAAACCGCTTCTCCGGAGGAAAGGGACTATGCCTCCGTCATCGCGTCCGCTCCGCTGCATGCCTATGAAGGGCAGTGCACCTACTGCGGCCATTGCCAGCCGTGTCCAAAGGGGATCGACATCGCCATGGTCAATCAGTTTTATGATCTTGCCGTCCAGCAAAGGGAAGTTCCGGAGAGCGTCCGCTCGCATTATGAAGGCCTCGGCACGACGGCAGGTGCGTGTATCGGCTGTCACAGCTGCGAGACGCGCTGTCCTTTTCACGTGCCCATTGCAAAGCGTATGCAGGAAGCGCGGGAACTGTTCGGCGCCTGAAAACGGGACTGCAGTGAAATACCTGTTTTTATGCTGACATGGAAAAATGAGGCAGGAAACGCCGGAAAAAGATCGAAAAGAATACAGTGCGCAAAGTGGATATCGAAGAAAAGCATGAGCCTGGCTTTGCGTGTCCATGCGCGCGGTCCTGCCGTTTTTTTAAGGCACGTCCTTTGAAACGCCGGCGGCGATTGATCCATCCGTAAAACAATAAAAGGGGGATATGACCATGAAGAAAACGACAAGCATCCTGCTCTCGCTCATCCTGACCCTGACCCTGATCTGCGCCGCGGCGGCGGACGAGGTGCCGCAGCCTGAAAACGGCAAAAAGTTCGAAGGCGACTGGGCCGTTGCGGGCGTTCTGGCCCTGATCGATTATGAAGAGGAAGGCTACCGCGTTTTGATCGACAGCTTCCCGGAGGAGGGAAAGGGAATCGAGTGGAGCTACAGCTGCCTTTACCGCGAAGAGGACGATGCGCTGGTATCCGTTTCGTCCGGTAAGCAGGAATACACCCTGGATCCGGAGGATCCGGGCAATAAGATCTATGAACCCGCCGCGTATGAGGGCTTTGACGATGATGGAGCGGAAAGCGTGTTTTCCATCGATGAAAACGGACGCCTTCACTGGAAGGACGGCCATGAGAACATGGGCGCGGACCTGGAATTTGTGAGCATCGGCCGCTTTGGCGGCAGATGGAATAACGACGCCGAGGGCGTGTCCGTGCTGATCGACTGGGACGGACGCGACGTCGACAGCTTTTTCTACCGTGTCGTCATCCAGCGCGCGAGCGACAATCTGGAACAGCTTGCCGTTTACGTCATGAACGGTATTTACAATGAAGAAACCGGCAAGCTTGAATGCACCGGCGGCATCTGGTCAAGGAATGCCGGGAACCAGCTGGAAACGGACGGAGAGACCTACGACGCCTTCTTCTCCATGACGGACAACGGCAGCATTCTTTATGAGACGGCCAACGGGATCGAGCTGCAGCCCGGCCTGTAAACCCGTATATCAACCGTAAGAAATAAAAAAGAAGAGGCATGGACGCGCATCCGGCGTGCAGCGGGGCGCATCCATGTCTTCTCAATGTGCACAGGAGGTAAGAAAAGACGAAAAAAACAATGGCGATGCTGCTCATCTGCTGTCTGCTGACGGCTTTCCTGCCCTCGGCGTTTGCCGAAACGGCGCAGCGGGAGGACCGTCTGTCGGTCACGCATCACACGACGGAGATTCAGGGCAAGGAAATTGCCTATACGGTTACAGCCGGAACCATGGCGATGAGCACGTCCCTTGGCGATTACGATCTTTTCTTTACGGCGTATACCCTGGACGGCGTGGAAGACCCCGCCGCGCGCCCCATCACCTTCGCCTATAACGGCGGGCCGGGCGTGGCGGCAGCGTTTGTCAATCTGGGGCTCATGGGGCCGGATCATATTCTGCTGGACGCGGACGGCATGATCACGCAGGTGCCCACGGGATACGGCCCCAATCCATATTCTCTTCTGGATCTGACGGACCTTGTGTTTATCGATCCGGTGGGAACCGGCTATTCCAGGGCGGCGGGCGGAACCGATCCCAAGGTTTTTTACAGCTACCCCACTGACAACCAGTCTGTCGGGGATTTTATCCTGCAGTATATCAACCGCAACCAGCGCTGGGCTTCGCCCAAATACCTGGCGGGGGAATCCTACGGCACCGTCCGTACGGCGGGTGTATGTGACTATCTGATGCAGATGGGCTACATGAACCTGAACGGGCTGATGATGATCTCTTCCGCCAATAACTTTGGCAGCGTCGAATTTACGGACGGCAACGATCTGCCCTATGCCACTTACCTTCCGACCTGTGCAGCCATCGCGCACTACCACGGCAAAGCCGCGCAGACGTACCTGGACATGGAACTGGAAGATTTCCTGGATGAAGTCCGCACTTTCGCGGGCGGCGAATACGAAGGCCCTTCCGCCTGGAATTCCAACGAGGTCGTCAAATACGTGCAGGACAGCACCACAGTGAAAGCGATTTCCTACGGGTGGACCGACCTGACCAACCCCGGCTGCGGGAGCGATTCGAGCGAGTACACGACCACCGTTCCGCTGACGGCAGGCGAATTCTACGATTACACGGTTTACATGCTTCCCACGGTCTATACCGTGCAGCCGGGGCATCACCTGAAGCTGATCCTGACCACGTGGGATCCCTACAGGGCCTTCCTGGACGAAAGCTTTGAAAAGCTGGACGTCAACAAGAACGCTGACGCCATCGACTATGACTATTCCTATATCATCGACAACCAGAGCATCCGGGTCCGGATCCCCGTGGCGGCCAATCAGAGCGGCAGCGCGGAAAACCCCTGAGTCAGAAAAAACAGAAGAAGTGAATTGATCCCAATAACGCCTCCGCCCGCGCAAAGCCCTTGCGCGGGCGGCCTTTTCATTTGCTTTTCCAGGCCCTTTTGCCTTTTTGTCAACCTTGCGGCGATGACGGAATGCGGGTATAATAAAGGCATGACGCGATCAGGAAAGCGGGGCGAAGGGAAATGCCTTTTGAAATTGTCCGGAACGATATTACCAGGATGCGGGTGGACGCCATTGTCAACGCCGCAAATTCCACCCTGCTGGGCGGGGGCGGCGTGGACGGCGCCATCCACCGTGCCGCGGGCAGGGAACTTCTGGAGGAATGCAGGACCCTTGGCGGCTGTGAAACCGGGCAGGCCAAAGTTACAAAGGGCTATCGGCTGCCCTGCCGGTATGTCATCCATACCGTCGGCCCCGTCTGGGAGGGCGGGACGAAAAACGAAAAGGCGCTGCTTGCGTCCTGCTATACCGTTTCGCTGCACCTGGCTGCCGAATACGGATGCGAATCCGTCGCTTTCCCGCTGATCTCCTCGGGCGTATATGGCTATCCGAAGGAGGAAGCGCTGAAAGTGGCGACGGACGCCATCCGGGACTTCCTGCTCAGCCATGATATGAACGTGTTCCTGGTCATCTTTGACAAAGCGTCGTTCGCCATCAGCCAAAGGCTCTATGCCCATATCCGGGCTTTTATTGACGACGCCTATGCGGGTCCTTTTTACGAAGAGGCGGAAAGCAGGCGTCGCTACCTCGGCAACACGCTTTTTCCCGCCGCCCGGGCGCCGTGGGAAAGCGAGAGCCTGCCGCTTGCACCTGAAGAGACCGAAGAAGCGCCGATTGAAGCGGCCTGGGACGGCGATTGGGGGGAGAAGGCGTCCGCCGGGCCGTCCCTTGAGGATTACCTCAAGCGCATGGACGAGGGCTTTCGGGAAATGCTGCTTAGGAAGATCGACGAGCAGGGCATGACGGACGCCGAGTGCTATAAGCTGGCCAACGTGGACCGGAAGCTTTTTAACAAAATCAAAAACCAGCCGGAATACAGGCCGGGAAAGAGCACCGTGCTGGCCTTCGCCGTCGCCCTGCGCCTGCCGCTTGCTGAAACGGAAGAAATGCTGAAAAAGGCTGGGTTTTCCCTTTCGCACAGCAGCAAATTCGACCTGATCGTGGAGTTTTTCATCCGGCAGGGGAATTACGACATCTTTGAGATCAACGAAGCGCTTTTCGCTTTTGATCAGAAGCTGCTCGGATCGGTGATGTAAGGTTCGGCTTGCCATAACGACGACAGAGAAGGAAAGAAAAAAGTGACAATCATCATGATTCTGGTTCTGTGCGGCATCATGTTCTTGCCTTTCGCCGCTGCGCGGGCAGAAACAGCGGACGGACATGCAAAGCCAGGGGGCGGCCGGAAAATCGTCGTGCTGGCCACAGGGGGAACGATCGCCGGCGTAGGAGAAGAGGGGAAAACAGCCGGATACACCCCGGGTGCGCTGACAGCGGAAGAACTGCTGCTTGCTGTGCCCAAGCTGGCCCAGGTCGCGCAGATCGACACCGTCCAGATCTGCAATGTCAATTCCGACGACATTACGGTGGAAATCTGGCTCGCGCTGGCCAATAAGATCAACGAACTTGCCCGCGATCCCGCCGTCAGAGGCTTCGTCATCACCCATGGAACGGATACCATGGAAGAAACCGCATACTTTCTGAACCTGACCGTGAAGACGGACAAGCCTGTGGTACTGACGGGCTCCATGCGCCCCGCCACATCCATATCGGCTGACGGCCCCATGAATCTGTATCAGTCTGTCTGCGTCGCTGCATCCGACGAAGCCGTCGGGAAAGGCGTGCTCGTCGTTTTTTCGGATCGAATCTACTCCGCACGCACCGTATCCAAATACAGCACCTACAATGTCACGGCGATTTCGGCGGGTGAAAGGGGAGCGATCGGCGTCGTCCGCGACGGCACGGTTTTGCTGTACGAAAGCCCGTCAAAGACGCATACGACGCAGACCGTGTTTGATATATCCGCTTTATCGGCGCTTCCAAGGGTTTCGATTCTTTATTTTTCTCTGGACGCGGATCCCTCTCTCGTGCGTTTTGCCGCCGGGCATTCGGACGGTCTGGTCATTGCCGGAGCGGGCGCGGGCGAATTCAGCAGGAAGTGGATCGAAGTGATCGGCGGTCTTTCCATTCCCGTGGTCGTCAGTTCCAGAATCGACGACGGTGTGATCACGAAGGAAAACCTGCTTTGCAAAAACACCGTGGCTGCGAACAGCCTTTCCCCGCAGAAGGCAGCCATCCTTTTGCGATTGGCGCTGACGGTGGACGCAAGCCAGGAATATCTGGAGGAACTGTTTCTGCAGTACTGATGCGCATGATCGTCTTCGACGATTCTTCAGACCCTTGCCGTTTCATTGTATAACGCAGACAGTGAGAGAACCCCCGCCTGCGGCAGGCTGCCGCGAAGACGGGGCAAACAGATCGAAACAGGAGGACGCATGTACAGTCAGGATGTCGCAACCGCAAAGGCCTGGGCCGAAAGGCTGCACCGGGGCCAGACGGACAAGGCCGGGAGCCCCTATATCGGGCATCCGGCCCGCGTGGCGGGGCGGCTTTGCAGCCCCGAAGCGCAGGTGGTCGGGTGGCTGCACGACACCGTGGAGGACACGGGGCTTGCCCTTTCGGAAATCGAGAGGGAATTCGGCGCGGAAACGGCGGCGGCCGTCGACGCCGTCAGCAGAAGAAGCGGTGAAAGCTGGGACGATTACCTTCAGCGCGTGAAGCTAAATCCCGTCGCCAGGCTGGTCAAGATCAGCGATCTTGTCGACAACAGCAACCTGTCAAGGCTCAGCACGGTTACCATGAAGGACGTTCTTCGCCAGGAAAAATACAACCGCGCGCTCAAGTTTCTTCTGACCGACTGATTTGTCGCTTTCAAGGCGACCATACCGTCCCCTCCGCCTGCTATGATAGGCACGCAGGATGAACCTGCGAACAGAAAAGGAGGGGATTTTAAATGAAAAAGAATCTGACGGAAATGGTGTTCATTCTGGATAAAAGCGGCTCCATGCACGGCCTTGAAAAGGACACCATCGGCGGTTTCAACAGCATGATCGACCGCCAAAGGCAGCAGGACGGGGAAGCGATCGTTTCCACGGTGCTCTTCTCGGACAACAGCGCGGTGATCCACGACCGGGTGGACATTCAGAAGATCGAACCCCTGACGGAACGCCAGTACAGCGTTGGCGGATGCACCGCCCTGATCGACGCCATCGGATGCGCCATTCACCACATCGGCAGCGTGCATAAGTACGCCCGCGAAGAGGACCTGCCGGAGCACACGGTCTTCGTCATCACGACCGACGGCATGGAGAACGCCTCGTGCCGCTACACAAGCGACGAAGTGAAGCAGATGATCAAACGGGAGAAGGAAGTGTACGGTTGGGAGTTTCTGTTCCTGGGGGCCAATATCGACGCGGTGGAAACCGCCGCGCACTTTGGCATCGCGGAAGACCGTGCCGTCACGTTCCGCAACGACCCGAGAGGGCAGAGGCTGAATTACGAAGTGACGAGCAGAACCATCAGCTCCTTCAGGGCAAACGCCCGCGTCGGACGGGAATGGAAGAAAGAAATTGAAGAGGATTTCAGGGAAAGAAAAGACTGAAATCCGAAAAGGAGGCATGAACGGGTGAGGAATCTTTGGAAAGACGGCATCATAGGCGTCGTTACGGGCGACGCGCTTGGCTGCCCCGTTCAGTTTGAATCAAGGAACGAGGTGGCACAGCATCCCGTCACGGGCATGCGCGGATACGGCACCTTCAGCCTTCCCAAGGGTTCCTGGACGGATGACAGCAGCCTGACGCTCGCGCTGCTTGAAAGCCTGAAGAGGCTTGACGCCGTCGATCTGAACGACATCATGGGCAATTTTGTCAAATGGCTGGATCAAGGCGCGTTCACGCCCTACGGCTATTCCTTTGATATCGGCGGCGGCACGATGAGCGCCATCTGCAGATACAAAAGGCAAAAGGATCCTCTGACCTGCGGGGGCCGCGACGAAGGCAACAACGGCGACGGCAGCCTGATGCGCATTCTGCCGGCCTGCATTTTCTGCGTCGAAAAGGAAATGGACGACACTTCGGCCATTCAGATCATTCATGAGGTTGGAAGCCTGACGCATGGCCACATCAGGGCCAATATTGCCTGCGGCCTGTATTATTTTATGGCAAGGGCGGTCCTGAACGAAGAAGGCGATCTGAACGCCAGGCTGCAGTTGGGGCTATCGCAGGGTTTTCAGTTCTACGAGGACACCCTTTCAGAGCGGGAAGAGCTGAAGCACTATGACCGCCTGAGCGATCTTCAGGCCTTCTCCCAATTGCCTGCGGAAGAAATCAGCAGCAAAGGATATGTGGTGGACGCGCTGGAGGCCGCCGTCTGGTCGCTTGCGACCACGGACAGCTTCGAAGACGCCCTCCTCAGGGCGGTCAACCTCGGGTACGACAGCGATACGGTCGGCGCGATCGCGGGCGGAATCGCCGGACTCTTCTATGGCTTTGAAGCCATTCCTCAGGAATGGATAAGTGTGCTTCAGCGCAGGGAATGGCTTGAGAAGCTCTGTGAGTAAGCGCTGCCGGACATGTCCTCCCGGAGGCTTTGAAACGGCGCCGGCCTTGCAGCGGATGCTTTCAAAAACCGTTTTGCCGGATGGAGAGACGCTCGGCCGCTCCGTCCGGCTTTTTTGCGCCCGTGATTGACAGACCGGCACAAAACCGCTAAAATGAGGACAAATACAACTCTATTCCGAAAAGGGGAATCGCGTATGACGATTGCGGATATGGTGCGGGTGCTGCACGCCCGGGTGCTCTGCGGTCAGGAGAGGATCGAAACGCCTGTTTTTACGGCCTGCTGCTCTGATCTGATGAGCGACGTGCTGGCTTTTGTCAATGAAAAAACGGTGCTGATCACAGGCCTGACCAATCCGCATGTGCTGCGCACGGCGGACATGCTGGATTTAAAGTGCCTGGTGTTCGCGCGCGGCAAGATTCCGGGAGAGGAAATCCTGGAACAGGCCGAGGAGCAGAACCTGGTGGTCATTTCCACCAAGGAAACGGCGTTCACGGCCTGCGGGTTATTGTATGAGGCCGGTCTTCGCGGCGTTCCCATCGAATGGCCTGAAAGCGAGGACGGACAATGAGCGAGGCGCTTTTGCATGCGGAATATCCGGTGGAAGCGGAGGATTATACCCGGGCGGGCGAAGCCTCCGCGGACATCAAGCGAAAACTGAAGCAGCTCGGGGTGTCCGCGTCCGTGCTGCGCAGGGTTTCGGTGGCAAGCTACGAGGTGGAACTGAACCTGGTCATCCATTCGGAGGGCGGCGTTCTGACCCTGGAGGTCACGCCGGAGCACGTGCGCCTTGTGAGCACGGATCACGGCCCCGGCATTCCGGATCTGGACCTTGCGATGCGCGAGGGCTGGTCCACCGCCAG
>CAMOIA010000015.1 GCA_946615785.1 uncultured Clostridia bacterium | reverse complement strand
TCCAGGTAAACTGCGTTTGCCCGGGAACGTCCTCCTCCCACAGGGTATGGACGTTCCGGCTGTCCGTATACAGGTATTGTTTCAGAACCATTCCATTCGCGGCGCCGTCTATAGCCCGATAGGCGCAGCGGATCCTGATGCCGCCCGGGGCGATCAGCGCGCTGTATGCAGCCGCCTGATACGCCCCGTCGATCGTTTCGGGAACCTTGGGGTCAAAGCCGAGAAAGGCTGCCAGCGCGTCTTTCGTTTCCGCTGAAAAAAACAGTGAACCCGACCTCTGATGGGCGGCGACCGCGTCCGCAACGGTTTGAGGTGAAACCAAAGCTGCTTTGGCAAAATCGGCTGACTCCACGCCCGTCGAAGCCTTGAAAAGGCCCGGAATGGGCGGAAGGACTTTCAGCGCCGACAGCCCCGCGAACAGGAAAAGCGCTGCGGCCGCCGACGCGAAAGCGCGCATAAGGTTCCTTTTGCGCCGTTTGTACGCGCCGTGTGCTCTGGCGACCGCATCCAGCCCGCGCTCAAGGTTTTCATCGGCCATGCCGCCATCCAGCTTCTCAAGAAGTGAAATGCACAGCGCCGCTTTTTCCCGGTCCTCATCCCGCACTTCGGGGCCGGAAAGCGCTTTTTCCACGATTCCAAGCAGCCTTTCCCTGGTCTCCTCCACGGAAGCAAGGCCATATTGAATTTCTTCCAAAACCTGATCGACAGGTCTCGTTTGACCCCCGTGATCCTCACGCACGGAAAAACCCTCCCCATCAAAAGCTGTCATCGCCAAAGACGCCCCGTTACCGCATCGTCTTTTTCGCTTTTCCCCGAATGCGCTGGATCGTCCCCTGCACCGCGGTTTCCGTCATGCCAAGGCTTTCCGCGCACGCTTTCACGGAGCATTCCTGTTCAAAATACAGGCGGAAAACGGAAAGCTCCTGCACCGTCAGCGCCTGTTTGAGCCGCTGCTTTTTTCTTTCGGCATCATGTTGCTCAACCCATTCATCGATCAGGTCGTGCTGGTCTGAAATACTGTACGCGCTTTCAACGGAAACCGAAGGGCCTGTGATCCGCCTCCGGTTGTAAAGCTTCCGGCGCCTGGAAAGGCAGATCTGCCTGCACGTTTTGTAAAGCCAGCCTTCCAGAAGCGCATGCGCCCGGAGCGTCCTGATCTTCCGCAGGGCAATCTCAAAGGTCTCCTGCATGCACTCTTCGGCAAGCGATTGCGCGTCCGGCAGGGCCTTCAGCAGGGACAGGCTGTAATAAAACAGAGATTTCGCGTATTTCCGGTAGATTTCGTCCAAAAAACGCTTTTCATCCTCTGAAAGCAACCCGCTCCCTCCTTTCCGCGCTCCCGTCGTCGGCATGGGGCGGACACAATCCAGCCCCTGCAATTGTTATTGCCTGAAACGGCAAAAACAAACCGTTTCAGCCGCAGAAAATTTAGTCATACGAACAACGGACAAAAATTCTTTACAATAATTTGCTTTTCCGTTTTCGCGCAATAGATGTTTTGTAAGGCGAACAAAAACGGAGGTGCTATGATGAAAAGAACGGGATTGTTGACCGCACTCTGTCTTCTGCTTTGCGTATTGGCCCTGCCGGGGCTGTGTGAAAGCCAGCCCCTTCCGGTGATTCAGATCACCTTTCCGGACGAGGCCGTCCTTTCCGTCACAGACGGCGTGGACGCGAAGGTATTCATCGACCGGGAAAACGCCTTTGACGCAAAGCTGTACCTTTCCGGCGGCCATATGGACGTGGCCGAAATTGCGCTCCCCCAGAAAAGCCTGCGCATTGAAAACGAAATTACGAGCTTTTTCCTTTATAACGGCGGTAACGACGGCATGTACACCCGTCTGATCAGCCAGGTCTGCTGCGATCTCATCGCCAGGTGCTCCCTGCCCGTCGCAGTGCGAAAGCAGGAGCCCGTGGAGGTATACCTGAACGGCGAATACGCCGGGCTGTACACCCGGCGTGAATCGATATGGGATGCCGCCGCCCGCTTCGAAGGACTGACGGATACCGCGTCGCTGAGTGTCGCAGACGGGAGCGGAACGGTCATCTTTGGAAAGGCCGGCTTCCGGGACGCGCTCAGGCAGCTCCTGACCATGGACTTTTCCGACGCGGAAGCCTGTGAAAGCGCGAAAACACTTTTTGATACAGAAAGCTTTCTGAATTGCCTTGCAATCAACACCTGTTTCGGCAATTCCAATTTCTATGGGTCTTACTTCTTTTATCAGGCGGAAGGCGGCCCCTGGAAATGCGCCCTGGGCGATTTTGCCTATGCCTTTTTCTCCGCCCGGGACAATTCCGTCGGCAGGATTTTTTCGCAGCAGGCACGCCAGGACCTGGGAAGGCTCGCACAGGCCCTGCTCTCCGCTCCGGCGTTCCGGGAAGCGTTTCTCGAAAAGCTTGGCAACGTGTACCGGGCGCTCCCTGTGCCGGTGATGCAGGCAGCCGTAGACGCGGAAAACGAGCGGATTGCAGCCGCACTGCCGTCCCACATGCAGCGCTGGGCAGCGGCGTTTTCCGAAACGCTGAAGAACGATTTTGATTACCCGGCCGAAAACGCCGAGGACGCCCTGCTGTTCCAGCGCTACCGCGTATACCGCCTGCGGGACAAGACCCTTCCGCAGCGTCCCTGGTACCTGTATGACAGCGTCCAGCGGGAATTGCAGGTGTCGGACGCAGACATGGCGCGCTTCTTCGGCGAAAGGCCCTCGCTTCCCGAGGTGCCAGGAGACAGCTGGACGGAGTACCGGGAAAACCATCCATAAACCCGTTTTCCCGTACGGTTTTTCACACGGCGGTTTCGCCGCCATCCCGCTAAGGAGGCCTCACAGCCCCGCGGTCAGCGTTTCTTCCGGAAATTCCGCAATCAGGCTCACAAGCGCCAGGATTTCATCCCGGAGCGCACCCTTCAGGGCGTCCCTGAAAAAGCAGAGCGTCGGCCATTGGGCGATCATCACGATCCACGCGTACAGATTCATCGCACTCCGCTCCTGCGCCGTCGCATGATAGACCGCAAGAACATCCCGCATATTGGTTCGGAAACCCCTGACGGCATGATCGAGCCGCGTTTTCGCGCCGATGGGTTCGCTGCATTTTTCGGCATAGTCAAAACCCACCAGGTTTGCAAGCTGGTTCACCACGACCTCCGTTCCGGCAAGGTTGAAATCGATGAACCCTTTGAAATGCCCCTCTGCGTCGACAAGCACGTTGGAAAAGTTTTCGTCGCCCTGAAACACGCAGCGCGGAAGCGCGCGATATATGCTTTTCAGCCTTGCCCGGACGAAGGCGTGCTTTTTTTCCAGCGCCCCGGCAAGGCTGTTTTCATGCTGCTCCCGCAAATCGGCGGTCAATTGACGGAAATTGTCTTCTTTTTCGTCGATGCCCGCCTCCTGATCAAACGGGCACAGGTCAAACAGGCTGTACATGCCCATGGTGTCAGAGAGGTTCATATCCCGATATCGTTCCGCAAAGCGGGCGGTATTCTCCTGAACCTCCCGGATGAGCCGATCTTCATCCGCAGGCTTTTCCCCGCTTGCGAGCGGCAGGTCAATATATTCCGACAGGCTGCACTGATACGGCCCGAAGGCACGCAGGAAAAGCCCGTCCTCGCCCCTCAGAAACCGCGGACAGAGAATGCCCGCGGCAAGATAGCGCTCAACCAGGCGCGAAAGGTCGCCCATGCGCTTTTCGTTCATTCCCGGCGCTTTGAACACCCGGAGCACCCACTGTTTTCCGATGATGTAATTCAGACGGATGTCGTTTTCATCGTGCGTGGAATCGATCAGGTGGATCTCCCCGTCCCAGGAAACGCCGTAATGCCCAAGAAGCGAGAGCACCTCCCCGCGCTGCGGCAGGGGCATATCCTTCGGAAAACGCTCCCCCGCTGCAAAAGCAGCAGCGCCTTCTCCGCCGTTTGCTGCCGTCATTCAGTCCCCTCTTCCCGCAGAAACTGCGTTTCATACAGTTCCTGATATGTGCCGCCCGCGTGCACCAGATCCTTATGGGTGCCGCGTTCGGCAATGCGCCCGTCCTTCACCACCAGGATTTCGTCCGCCGCCAGAATGGTGGAAAGCCTGTGGGCAATGAGGATGCTGGTGCGGCTTTCGATCAGCGGATTGATCGCCTTCTGGATCAGGTTTTCGCTGATGGAATCAAGCGCCGACGTGGCTTCGTCGAAGATCAGCAGCGCCGGATCCTTCAGAAGGACCCGCGCGATCGAAAGGCGCTGCTTTTCGCCGCCGGAAAGCTTCAGGCCGCGGTTGCCGACCGTGGTGTCAAACCCTTCCGGCTGTTTCTGAATGAAATCGTAAATATTCGCCTTTTTGCACGCCTCGATCATGTCGCTTTCCGTGGCGTCCGGCCGGGCGTAAAGCAGATTGTCGCGGATGGTGCCGTTGAAAAGATAGGTCTCCTGCGTCACCACGCCGATCCGGGATCGCAGCTCATTTAAATCCATCTGCCTGACATCCACGCCGTCAAACGTAACCGAGCCGCTTTGCACGTCGAAAAGGCGCGGAATCAGATTCACGATGGTGCTCTTGCCGCTGCCGCTCGGGCCGACGATGGCGATGCAGTCCCCGCTTTTGAGCGTAAAATCGACGTCTTTGAGGATCGGCCGGTCGCTTTCATACGCAAAGCCCACGTGGTCAAAGCGCACCTCGCCCTTCACCTGCGCGGGATGCACGGGGTGCTCGGGGTTTTCGATTTCGGGCTTCATGTCGAAATACTCGAAAATGCGGGTGAACATCGCCATGGAGCGGATCCATTCCACCTGCATGTTCAACAGGCTGTTCACAGGCCCGTACATGCGCCCGAGCAGGGCCACGAGCACCGTAATGTCGCCGACCGTCAGGTTCGCGTCGTACTGCATCATCAGGATGCCGCCCACCAGGTACAAAAGCATGGGGCCGACGGAGGTGAGCGTCGTCAGGATCACGAAAAACCAGCGGCCTGCCATGCGCTCTCGGATGTTCAGGCGGATCATGCGGCCGTTCGCGTCCCGATAGCGTTCGTATTCGTCCTTTTCCCGCCCGAACAGCTTGACCAGAAGCTGTCCGGAGACGGACAGGGTTTCATTGAGAATGCCGTTGATCTCGTCGTTGCAGGCCTGCGCTTCCCCGGCAAGCTTCCAGCGGGTCTTGCCCGCAAGCCGTGTCGGCAGGGTAAAAAGCGGCACGATCACAAGGCCAAGAAGCGCCAGGATCCAGTTCTTCTGGAACATGGCGACCACCGCGACCGCAAGGGTCAGAACGTTTGACAAAATGCCTGTAAACGAGCTTGTGACGATGCTTTCCACACCGCTGATATCCCCCGTCATGCGGGTGATGATATCGCCCTGCGAGGTGGAGGTAAAGAAGCGGTGGCTCATCTTCTGCAGGTGCCTGAACATCTGGTTGCGCATATCATAGGAAATGTGCTGCGCCATCCACGTGTTCAGATAGCTTTCCGCAACCCCGATCAGGCTGGCCCCCAGGGTCAGGCCGAAGGAAAGAAGGATGTAGGTCACAAGGGCCTTCATGCTCCGCCCGATCAGGCCCTCGTCGATGATTTTGCCCGTGATGACGGAGGGCAAAAGGCTGCACACCGACGAAACCGCAAGGCAGAGGAGCACGAGCAGAAGCTGCTTTTTATAGGGCTTCAGGTAGCTGAGGACGCGGAAGATGAGTTCCTTTGTGATCTTCGGCCGATTCTTTTTTTCCTCGTCCGTCAAATATCCGCGCATCCTGGAAGGGGGCATGACAATCCCTCCGTTTCTGTTAAAAATGCTTATAAAGGGCTGCCTTCAGGGTCATTTCGCCTGGTCTGCCAGGCTCAGTATCAATTGCTCCGTCTTTTCCCAGCCGAGGCACGGGTCGGTGATGGATTTGCCGTACACGCCTTCGCCGATCTTCTGCGCCCCGTCCTCAAGATAGCTTTCGATCATGATGCCCTTCACCAGGCGGCGGATGTCGCCGCTGACGCCCCGGGAATGCATCACGTCCGACGCGATCCGGATCTGCTCAAGGTATTTCTTGCCGCTGTTGGAATGGTTGGCGTCCACGATCACCGCGGGATTCTGCAGGGACGCATCCTTTTCGTACATATCCAGCACGTCCCGCAGATCCTCGTAATGATAATTCGGATGGCTCCTGCCGAACCGATCCACATACCCGCGCAGGATGCAATGCGCCATCGGGTTGCCCGTGGTGCGCACCTCCCAGCCGCGGTAGATGAATTTCTGCGGGCTCTGCGCGGCCGAAACGGCGTTGAGCATCACGTTCAGATCGCCGCCGGTGGGGTTTTTCATTCCGGCGGGAATGCCGATGCCGCTGGCGACGATGCGGTGTTCCTGGTTTTCGACGCTCCTTGCGCCGACGGCGACATAGCTTAAAAGATCGCTAAGATACCGGTGGTTGCTGGGATAGAGCATCTCCTCCGCACAGGTGAAGCCGGTTTCGCGCACGATGCGCGTGTGCATTTCGCGGATGGCGATGATGCCGTGCAACATGTCCTCCTCTTTTTCAGGGTCCGGCTGGTGCAGCATGCCCTTGTAGCCGACGCCCTTGGTGCGGGGCTTATTGGTGTAAACGCGGGGAATGATGAAAAGGCGTTCCTTCACCTGCTCGTTGACGCGGGCGAGCCTGTACATGTATTCGAGCACCGCGTCTTCGCGGTCCGCGGAGCACGGGCCGATGATCAGAAGAAGGCGGCTGTCTTTTCCGTAAAAAATATCTTCGATTTCCCGGTCGCGTTTTTCCTTGATCGCCCTGATTTCGGGCGTAATGGGGAATTCGCGCTTGAGTTCCTGCGGAATGGGCAGCTTCCGCAGGAATTCCATCTGCATTTCCATGGGATTTCACCTGACTTTCCAAAGTTTCTTCCGGCTTTTATTGTACCATTTTCCCTGATCCGTCCGCAATACGCCTTTTTGCCCGTGCTGCTTTTTCGGTGTTTTTAATGCTTCTTCCCCTTTCCGGTGAATCCCCGGGGGATGGAAAAGTTGGCGGCAATATGGCAAAAAAAGCGGAATTTTGCTTGCCTTTCCGGGCCTGATATGCTATCATAATGTTGAATGCGAACGATGGTGTCCGCATGAATCATAAGGTTCGGAAAAAGTACAGGAGGAATGCCAAATGAAAGTACGTTCCGTCGCAGCGGTTCTGACCGCCGCAATGCTGATCCCGGCCGGCGCCGCTTTCGCCGAGGGCGAAAAGACCACGGTGTCCATCTGGTCCACCTTCACCGACGCGCAGGATGCCTATCTGCGCAAGACGGCTGAGGACTTCAACGCCCTCAATCCCGAGTACGAAGTGATCGTGCAGACCCAGGAAAACAAGAACTTCACCTCCAACGTTTACCAGTCCGTCGTCAACGGCGTGGGCCCCGACATCATCTTCAACTACGGCTCTGAAGCCGCCAAGTATGTCGGCGCCGGCCTGGTCGCCAACCTGGACGAATACATCTACGACGAAGAAATCGGCATCGAGAATTTCGACGAACTGCTGCCCGAATACCTCTTTGACGAAATCAACGGCTTTGAAGACGGCCACATCCACTACCTGCCCGGCTACACCACCGGCCCCATCCTGTACTATAACGCCACCATGCTCGAAGAGCTCGGCCTGGCCGTTCCCACCACCTGGGCCGAACTGGAAGAAGTGAGCCGCGCCATCAAGGCTGCCAAGCCTGAAGTGACCCCGTTCGGCATCGACTCTCTGGTCGACATCGCCCAGACCCTGATGCTTGAAACCGGATGCAGCTACATTGACACCGAAAACAAGGAAGTTGGCTTCGGCGGCGCAGCTGACCGTATTGCGTGGCTCGGCCAGATGGCTCAGGAAGGCCTCTTCGCCATCACCGCTCCCACCGGCGGCTACTTCTCCAACGACTTCAACGCGGGCCTTGTCGCCATGTACTACGGCTCCTGCGCCGGCGTGCCCTACATCAACCCCAACGGTTTCGATTACGCCGTGGCGCCTGCCCCCACCTCCGGTGAAGAAGGTGCTGTTTACACCATCTGGAACCGCGGCCCCATCGTCTTCTCCGCCAACGGCGAAAAGGCTGAAATGGGCGCTTACCTCTTTGTGAAGTACATGATGACCACTCCCGAAGTGGCCGAAGGCTGGGCCGAAGCAGTTCTCGCGCTGACCCCCTGGCTGAACGCCCAGAAAGTGGATGGCTATGAAGCGTATGTCGCTTCCCAGCCCGCCCTCGCCGCCGTGCAGGACAACTTCGATATCGGCATCTCCTTCCCCTCTGTGACCGGTGCTTCCGAGACCCGCGACGCCATCAAGGAAATGGCCACCGTGGTTGCCGGCGGTGCTGACGCCGCCGAGGCGATGGCAGCCTGCGTCGAAACCTGCAACAACGCCATCAAGGGCAACTAAGCTTCAAACCCCTGGGAGAACCGGACCTGACGCCCGGTTCTCCCTTTTTCGTGGAATGCGGCGAAAGGCCAATCGGAAAACCGAACCAGAAAGGAATGGACCAATATGCAAGTCACATTGAAAAACCTGACAAAGAAATTCGGGAATACCACCGCGGTAAACACCTTTTCTGCTGTGCTGAGGGACGGAGAGCTGACCTGCCTTCTGGGCCCTTCCGGCTGCGGAAAGTCCACCATCCTGAACATGCTCAGCGGCATCATCCCGGTCACAGGAGGAGAAATCTGGTTTGATGACGACAATGTGACCAAGCTTCCCCCTGAGGAGCGCGGCATCGGTCTGGTTTTCCAGAACTACGCCCTTTACCCGCATATGACGGTGCTGGAAAATATCAGCTTCCCGCTGGAAATCAAAAAAGTACCCCGCGCCCAGCGCACGGAGCGCGCCATGGAAATGGCAAAACTCGTGCACGTGGACCAGTACATCAACCGCAAGCCCAAGCAGCTTTCCGGCGGCCAGCAGCAGCGCGTCGCCATCGCCCGCGCGCTGGTCAAGGAACCGCGGCTTTTGCTGCTCGACGAACCGCTGAGCAACCTGGACGCGCGCCTTCGCCTGGAAATGCGCGAGGAGATCCGCCGCATACAGCTGCGCACCCAGGTGACCACCGTGTTCGTCACCCACGACCAGGAAGAGGCCATGTCCATCAGCGACCATATCATGCTGATGAAGCTCGGCGTTCTGCAGCAGTACGACGAGCCCCAGGTGCTCTACGATGACCCCGCCAACCAGTTCGTGGCCGATTTTCTCGGAAACCCGCCCATCAACAACATTCCCGGCACCGTAAAGGACGGGTGCTTTACCGCAAACGGCGGCAGTGCCGTGCCTCTTTCCTTCCTGAAGGGCATCGGCAGCAAGCAGGTCAACCTTTCCGTGCGCTCGGAGAGCTTTGTGGTCAGGCCCGCGGGCACGCCGGACACCATTCCCTGCATCTGCACGGGCGTATACAAGACCGGCAAGGAGGAAATGGCTTCCTTCACCCTGGGCGATACGGAATTCCGCGCCTACATCGACCTGGAGGAAGGGCTCGAAAAGGGACAGAACGTTTCGCTCGGGTTCCGCGGACGCGGCGTGTTTGTATTTGAGAAGGAGTCGGGGGTGCGTCTGGTATGACGGAAAAGCTGAACATTCCCGCAAGACCGCCCCGCAAGGCGCGCGGCGGCGGGAAGCGCCTTTTGTTCCATTTCGTTCTTTTCACCCTCCTTGGCGCTTTGCTCCTGGGCTTTGGCATTCACGGTCAGGTGCTGCTGCACAGGATCGCGGAGGACAAGATTCTTGAAACGCGTTCCGGCGCGCTGATCGAAGCGGTGACCGACCGCGTCAAGTCCGAAGCGGAATTATTCGCGGGCACCACCAAGCAGCGGCAAAGAATATCGGGCGGCCTTTCCTCCAAAACAAGATCCGTCAGGACGGAGGCAACCGCCATGCTGGGCGCCGGTACCGATGAAAAAGAAGTCGCGGCGCACATCTACACCGTTCTCTCCGAGGCTGCCATTTCCAAACTGACGGACGACGACGAAGCGACCAGAACGCTTGCGCAGAACGTCACAAACGGCCTGAACGAAAAGAAAGACGAAATCATCGCTTCCTGCATCGAGCAGGTGGAAGCGCAGATCTCCGCCATGGGCATGCGGGACGTGCGCACGTCGCTCACACGCGACAGCGAAAATTACGCGGTCATGTATTACAGCCCGCTCATGCTCTGGGTGGGCGGCGCGTTCCTGGTCATCGGACTTTTCTGCGGAGCGATCTATTTCTTCGCCGGAGATGACCTGCGCCGCAAGGTAACGGACATCGTGGAACCGATGGATTATCTCGCGCCGTTCTTCTTTGGCGTGATCATCTTTACCCTCTATCCCATGGTGCGCGTGTTCATCATGGCCTTCCAGGAACGCTACAAGCTGACAGGCGAATTCCTGGGCTGGGGCATCGGCAATTTCCGGGACGTGCTCTTCGGTGTCAACACCAAGCTGCCGCAGGCGCTGCTCAACACCTTCCTTTACGTGCTCCTCACGGTGCCCATTTCCACCGTCATCGCCATACTGCTCGCAAACCTCCTGAACCAGAAAATCAAGCTGCGCGCGCTGTTCCAGACGGCATACTTCCTGCCCATGGTCACCAGCGCCGTCGCCGTCGGCATGGTATGGAAATACATGTTCAACGGCGATTACGGCCTGATCAACTACCTTCTGAGCCTCTTTGGCGCGGAGCGCATTCCCTGGCTCACGCAGGCGCAGTTCTCCATGGCGGTTATGGTGATTTACGGAATCTGGGATTCCCTGCCTTTCACCATCATTCTGCTGATTTCCGGTCTGCAGAACATCGACGACCACTATTACACCGTCGCCAAGGTGGACGGCGCGAAATCGCGGCGCATCTTCATGCGCATCACCGTGCCGCTGCTCGCGCCAACCATCGGTCTTGTGCTCATCATCAATTCCATTTCGGCCTTTAAGGTGTTCAATTCCGTGGTGGTGCTCTTCTCCGGTACGCCCGGCCCCATGTACAACATGTACACCATGGTCTATTACATCTTTGAGCAGATTTCCTCTTCCATGGAATACGGACGCGCCGCGGCGGCGAGCCTTGTGCTGTTCGTGGTGATCCTGCTCTTCACGGTCCTGCAGCGCTTTATCCAGCGCAAATGGAATTATAATTAAGGGGGGCGGGAAACATGAAAGCAAACGAAAAAACCGCCCGTTTGGGCACCATCCTTCTTTCCATCGGCATCGCAATCCTCATTCTGACCCTCGTCGGTTTCCTGACCTATTCCTCGTATACGCCCGCTGATTTCACGGTGACGGACGAATCCATCCGCCAGGAGATCGATACCCTTACCGCCTCCGCGCAGAGCGCAAGAAAGCTGGTCGCGCCGCGCATTGAAGCGGCACAGAGCTATTACAGCGCGCTTGCGTCTTCCGAAAACGGCGCGTATGCCGAGCGTGCGTCGTTCTTCGCTTCCCTCGGACAGGAGCTTGAAAACGGCCGCATTTCCAGAGAGAGCTTCGACAAGGTCAGCGCCTATCAGCACTCCATCGACGGCACAGAGGACGAAGTGCTCGCGCTCAACGGCGTCATCAACCAGCTTCGCGTGGTGTATGAAAACGAAAACCGCGCCGAAGCACTGCAGGAAACCCTGGGCAAAGGCCACGATTCCCTGATGAACAGCCTCGGCCGCATGCTCAGCGGCATGAGCAACGCTGCGTGGCTCCTGGTCGCGTTTCTGGGCGTACTGCTGATCGCAGGCGGACTCTGTCTCAACCACTCCTGGCGCACCCGCAAGGTGATGGGACAGGTGCTCCTGTACACCTTGCTTACCATCGGCGCGCTCATCATGGTTTTCCCGTTCTACTGGATGATCATCTCCTCCCTCAAAACGCGCGTGGAGGTGAGCCGCTTCCCGCCGGAATTCGCGCCCGGCTCCTGGACGAACATTGAAAACTACCGCATCGCGTTCCATCAGGCGCCGTTTGCGCGGTATTTCTTCAATTCGCTCGTGGTCTGCTTCTTCAGCGTGCTCATCGTCACCTTCACCACCATCCTCGGCGCTTTCGCCTTCTCCAGGCTCAAGTTCCCGGGGCGGGAGCTCATTTTCTCCGCGCTGCTGAGCATGATGATGCTGCCGTTTGAAATGCTGGTCATCACCAACTATTCAACCGTCATCCGCCTCGGCCTGAACGATACCCTCGGCGCGCTGGTGCTGCCCTTCATTTCCTCCATTTTCTACACCTATATCATGCGCAATTTCTTCGCCTCCATCTCCGACAGCCTGTACTGGTCCGCCAGGGTGGACGGCTGCTCCAACTGGCGCTATCTGTGGAAGGTCATGGTGCCCATCGGCAGACCGAGCCTTGTGACGGTGGTGCTTCTCAACGCGCTGGCCTCCTGGAACAGCTTCATGTGGCCGCTGCTCGTCATCAAATCCACCGCCAACCGCACCCTGCCCTTTGGCCTGTATACCTTCACGACGGAGGCCGGCTCCTTCCAGGAGCTCATCATGGCGGCGTCCACCGTGGTCGTCCTGCCCATGATCATCCTCTTCCTCTTCGCCCGCAAACAGATCCTGCGCGGCGTCGCGCGCGGCGGTCTGAAAGGGTAAACCATTTCAAACAAACCGGCCGGAGCCACGCCTCCGGCCGGTTTTTCATGCCCGCACGCAAAAGAACGGGATGAGGGCCTCCGTGGCCCAGGTCCCGCACCAAAGGCCGCGGGCCTCTGGACACCGCTTTTGTGAATGCAGCCTGACCGAAGAAACCGGCTTGCTGGCTGCTGTTGCATCAGGAACGGGATGAGGGCCTG
>CAMOIA010000014.1 GCA_946615785.1 uncultured Clostridia bacterium | reverse complement strand
CCGCCATCACGATGCGATGATCGCCCGCCCCGTCGACCTGCCCGCCGCCTGCATTTGCCACGCCGTCGATCACAAGCGCATCGCCGTCAATGCGCGCCCTGCCGCCGAGGGAGAGCACCATGTCCCGCACGGTCACAAGCCGGTCGCTCTCTTTCAGCCGCAGCCTGGATGCGTTGTACAGCCGGCTCTGTCCCTGCGCGTGCATCAGTACCGCGGCAAGGGCTGGGGTCATGTCCGGAATGGCGCTCACGTCGACGTCCAGCGCGCGAAGATCGCCCCTTTGCACGGTAACGGCATCGTCCTGCCAGGAAACCACGGCCCCGATCGCCTGCAGGATCTCCGTCACGGCCCTGTCCCCCTGCAGACTGTCTTGTGAAAGGCCGCGCACGGTCACAGGGCCCGCGAGCGCGCCCATGCAAAGGGGAAACGCCGCGCTGCTGAAATCGCCTTCCGCCGCGGCTTCCTTCGGCGCGTGATAGCGCCGCCCGCCGGGAACGCGGTATGTGCCGTCAGCCCGCTCGACCTCAACGCCAAAGGCGGCCATGGCCTGCACGGTCATATCCACATACGCCGCGCTTTCAAGCGGCGTCGTGAGACGGATCACCGTGTCCTTCGGCACAGCGGGGCCCGCGAGCAAAAGCGCCGTCAGGTACTGGCTGGAAACATTGCCCGGAAGGGCGCTTTCGCCGCCCGCATAGCCCCCGTCCACGGCAAACGGCAGCGATCTGGACGTAAACCCCGCGCCGGAAAGCCGCATCGCCTGCATCAGGTCTTCGAGCGGCCTTTGCGGCAGGCGCCCGCGGCCTGTAAAAAACGCGCCGCCGAGGGCTGAGGCCATGGGCAAAAGAAACCTGAGCGTGGAGCCGCTCTCCCCGCAGTCAAGCTCAGGCAGCGGCGTGCGGTTTTCCCGCTTTGCGGGTATAACACGCGCGCCGTCCGCAAAGACCTCCACCCGGGTGAAGGCCGAAAGGCAGCGCAGCGTCGCGTCGATATCCTCATTGCGGTTTTCCATGTGCACAAAGCTTTCATTGTCCGCGAGCGCCGCACAAATGAGCAGGCGGTGCGCAAACGATTTGCTCGTCTGTGCGCCGACCTCTCCGCGCGCCTGAAAGGGCGCGATTTTTACCTTCATGCATCCACCCCCAGGGCCACGAAGCGGCGGAAGGAGGCAAGATCCAGCTTTTCAAGGAACCCTTCGCCGACGGCGCGCAGCGCGCCGACCGTAATCGTGTCGCCCGCGCGCTTTTTATCGCCCAGCGCCACCGCCTCCACCTCCGCAGATGAAAACGGGCACACGTGCGGAAGGCCCGCAGCGTCGAGCGCTTCGATCACTTCGTCCTCATGCACAGAGCCAAAGCCCATGCGCCGCGCCGCCCGCGTTTCCGCCGCCATGCCAATGGCCACCGCCTGCCCGTGGGAAAGCTGATAATCGCTCAGCGCCTCCACCGCATGTCCGATGGTGTGGCCGAAGTTGAGAAGCTGCCTTTGCCCCCGGTCGTGCTCGTCGCCAACGACGAAGGCACGCTTCACCAGCACATTGCGCTCGACCGTCCTGGAAAGGTCCTGCCGCCAGGCGCCGCTTTTCATATCCGAAAAAAGGCCTGCGTCCGCGATGAGGCCGTGCTTCACGCTCTCCGCCGCGCCGTCCGCCATGCGAAGGCTGTCAAGGGTCTGAAACGTCCCGGGATCGCAGATCACAGCGCACGGCTGGTGGAACGCGCCCACCAGGTTCTTGCCCTCCGGCAGGTCGACGGCCGTTTTGCCGCCCACGGACGCGTCCACCGCGCACAAGAGCGACGTGGGGACCTGTGCAAAGGAAATTCCGCGCTGCCAGCAGGCCGCCGCAAACCCGCCCAGGTCGCCCGCGACGCCGCCTCCGAGGGTAATGACAAGATCTGCGCGCGTGACGCCATTGCCTGCCAAAAAGCGCACGGCGTCCGAAAACGTGGAAAGCTGCTTGGACGCTTCCCCTGCCGGAAACGTAAAGCGGCAGGGCGTAAAACCGGATTGCCGGAGGGAAGCTTCCAGCCGGGGCGCGTACAGGGGGGCGACGTTCGAATCCGTCACCACCGCCGCGCGGCAGGGCGCATGAACGTCCGCAAGCAGCCGACCAGCGCTGTCAAGAATGCCTTCCCCGATCAGCACCGGATAGGGAGATTTCGTTCCGATGGGCACGGTGATCATTTTCTTCCCTCCCTGTCCGCCATCTGCTTTTTGAGCCTGCCGTCAAGCAGCAGCTGCCGCATGGCCTGCTCGTCGCTGTTTTGCAGGGCGCTTTCGTATTTCTGCAATTCCCCGATCAAACCGGAAACCTCCTTGAGCAGGTTTTCCCGGTTTTCAAAAAACAATTCCGTCCACATGACCTCGTTGAGGTAGGCCACCCTTGTCATATCCCGGAAGGAACCGGCGCTGTAGCCCCGGTGCGAAAGCGCGTTCGGCGCTTTGATGAACGCGGAAGAGAGCACATGGGGCAGCTGGCTTGTGAGCGCGATCATTTCGTCGTGATGCTCAGGCGACGTGATCTCGTACCGGCCAAAGCCCGCGCTGTCCAGCACGTCCTTGAGCCGCTTCATTTTTTCGATCGTGATATCCTGCGGCGGACAGAGGATCATGGAAGCGCGTTTGAACATGCCGCTGTTGGAATGATCAAAGCCGATCTTCGCAGCCCCGTCCATCGGGTGTCCGCCGACGAAGGCAAAGCCGTACGCTTTCGCGATTTCCCAGCATGGGTAGCAGACCGACCGCTTCACGCCGCAGGTGTCCATGACCACGGTTTCGCGCCCGATGCGCTCCGCGTTTTCCCGAAGCCACGCGACCGTGGCCTTTGGATAGATGCAAAGCAGGATCACGTCGCATTCGGGCAGGTTTTCCTTTGTAAGCGTCCCCGAAATGACAGAGAGCATTTTGGCCTTTAATTCAACCGTCCGGTTCAGATCCATGCCGAGCACATTATGCCCGCTCCCGGTGGCCGCGCGTGCAAGCGACCCGCCGATGAGGCCGAGCCCTACGATGCCGACGTTCATGCTTCCCCCGCCTTTCTCACCCTGCGCATATCCTGCACGAGGGTGCTGAGCGCCGCGGGCGTGAGGCTTTCGCCGCCCGCGAAAAGCGCATGCTCCGGATCGTCATGACAGGTCAGCCACACGCCGTCCGCGCCGGCGGCCGCCGCCGCAAGGCCCAGCGGAGCGGCAAGCTCCTGCCGGCCCGTGGCCATGGAAGGCGCGTACATGACCGGAAGGTGGGTGAGCATATGCGCAAGCGGCACGGAAGACAGATCCGCCGCCAAGCGGCACGCGCTGTCAAAGCCGCGCACCCCCTGGTCGCAGAGGACGACGTTCTCGTTGCCGCCGGAAAGCAGGTATTCCGCGCTCATGAGCCATTCCTCCACCGTCGAGGACAGACCGCGGCACAGGATCACGCATTTGTTCGTCGCGCCAAGGGCCTTGAGCAGCGCCGTGTTCGTCATGTTCCCCGGGCCGAGGATCACGCCGTCGATCTCCTCAAACGCGTCGAGCGTCCGCAGGTCCGTCAGCTCCGACGCGGTGGCGATGCCTGCCGCCTTTCCCGCCGCGGAAAGCTGCCTGAGCGCGGAAACGCCCAGCCCTGAAAAGGCATAGGGGGACGTGCGGGATAAAAACGCGCCCGCGGTCAATACATCCGCCCCTGCCTGCTTCACAAGGCCGGCAAGCCGGTGAATCTGCTCCTCGCTCTCCACAGCGCCGGGCCCTGCGAACACCGCGAACGCCCCGCCGCCGACCTGTACATCGCCGACGGACGAAACTGTCGGGAGCGGGTGGAATTTGCGGTTCGCCTTCTTGTACGGCTCCTGAATGCGGCGGACGTCCTGCACGATGTCAAGCGCCTTGACAAGGTCGATATCCACCGCGCTCGTATCGCCCACGAGCCCCAGGATCAGGTGATTCTCTCCCTGGCTCTCGTGCAGGGTCAGCCCCATGGACGTAAGCCAGTTTTCCAGGTTTTCAAGCTGATTTGGATCGGGATGGTCTTTCAGGATCAGGATCATAAGGCGCCTCCGTTTTTGATGCCGTTACAGGCATCATAAGATGAAAAAACGCCGGCGGGAATCCGCCGGACGCGCGCCGCCAGAAACCGCAAAAGGCCTTACCCCATCCAAACCGGGGTAAAGCCGTACCGGTAAGCGTAAGATGCGCGTTTCATGGCGAAAACCTCTCTTGATTTCAGCTCGGCGGGAAGGCCCGCCCTTGCGATGAGGATACCACGTTTCCGCCGGGTGCGTCAACCAAAGAGGCGACCTGTCCCTGTTTTTTCGCTGTATTCAGCCCTTGTTCTGGTAAAGCTCCGTCAGGATGTGCACGCAAGTCTCAATGCCCAGTTCGCCCGCGTTCAGCGCAATGTCGTAATTCTGCGGCATGCCCCATTCAAGATCTGTATACAGGCGGTAATAGGCCCTGCGGCGCTTGTCCTTATCCTCAAGGCGCTTATGCGGCACTTCGTCTGTTTCGCCGTAAACCTTCACAATGCGCTCCGCGCGTTTTTCCATGGACGCGTAAACGAATACGCGCAGAAGATCGTATTTCCCGTTCAGGATATAATCGGCGCAGCGGCCGACGATCACGCACCCGCCCTGCTTGGCCAGGTCCAGGATGACCTTGCGCTGCGTCTGCCAGAGCAGATCCTGCACATTGAACCCGCCGTAGGAGCGGTCATAATAGAAGGAATTGGCGAACATGGAACTGTGGGGGGCGTACTCGCCCTTTTCCCGGATAAAATCCTTGTTCAGGCCGCTTTCCTCGGCAATTTTGTCGATCAGCTCCTGATCATAGCACGGGATTCCGAGCTTTTTGGCCGTTTCCCGTCCGATGGTTCTGCCGCCGGAGCCAAACTCCCGGCTGATGGTGATGATTCTGTCCGACATATGCATCCTCCTTTTCACCCGCTTGCCCGCAGCTTTGCCGAATGTCACGGAAAATGCTTCCGAAAACCCGCGGGGAAGCATCGCAAAAAAGCATCCGGCTGATCTGAGCGGATCGGTATCAGGGAATTATGCTTTCCCATTTATTTTATCCGATCCTTTTTTGGCTGTCAATGGTGAAAAGCTGACCAGATTTTACCGTTTTGCTGTAAAAAGCCCCAATTCCATAGCATTATGCTATGAAAATATGCTATAATACGAGCAAATCAAAACCCTTGGAGGCGCAAACATGCTCCTGACACGCACACGGATGCTCTTTGGAGACAAAGCCATGGAAACGCTTTCGCAAAGCAAAGTGCTGCTTTTCGGCCTTGGGGGCGTGGGCGGCAGCGTCGCGGAAGCGCTTGCAAGAAGCGGCATCGGGGAAATGCACCTGGTGGACAACGACACTGTGGACGAAAGCAACCTGAACCGCCAGCTCTTTGCCACGAAGGAAACCATCGGCATGCCAAAGACCGAAGCCGCCGCCCGGCGCCTTTCTCTGGTTTCGGATGTCCGCCTTCAGCTCTTTCCCATCTTTTTCATGCCCGAAAACGCGGACGCGATCGATTTTTCCGTGTATGATTACGTCATCGACGCCGTCGACACGGTCGCTGCGAAAATCGCCATTATCGAACATGCTCAGGCGGCGCGTGTGCCCGTGATCACCTGCCTTGGCACCGGGAACAAAACGGACCCGGGGAAGCTCCTCATTTCCGACCTGTATGAAACCAGCGTCTGTCCCCTTGCGAAGGTGATGCGGCACGAATGCCGCAAGCGCGGCCTTGAAGGGATCAAGGCGCTCTGGTCCACGGAAACGCCGAGGAAAACGTCTCCGCTGCCGGATATGGTGCTTCCGCAGGGCAAACGCAGCGTTCCCGCAAGCTGTGCCTTTGTGCCAAACGCCGCGGGGCTTCTGATCGCGTCCCGGGTCGTCAGGGACCTGATCGAGCGGGGGGGAAAAGCATGAAAAAGGATATGACCCCCGCGCAGCTGGCGGAAAGAAGCATCATCAAAAAATACCGCAAGGAGCTCTGGGCGCCGTTTGTGACTGCCATACGCATGTACGGCCTGATCCAGCCCGGGGACCGGATCGCCGTGTGCATATCCGGCGGGAAGGATTCCATGCTCATGGCAAAGCTTTTCCAGATGCTGGAAAAAATCACCGAGATTCCCTTTGAAACGACCTATCTGGTGATGGACCCGGGATATAAAGCGGAAAACCGCCGCCTGATCGAGCAGAACGCCGAAACGCTCGCCATTCCGATTCAAATCGCGGAAAGCCCCATTTTTGCCATCGCCGAAAAACAGACGAAAAACCCCTGTTATCTGTGCGCGAAAATGCGCCGCGGGTATCTCTACCGCTTTGCGAAAGAGGCGGGCTGCAACAAAATCGCCCTTGGGCATCACCGGGACGACGTGATCGTGACCACGGTCATGGCCATGTTTTACGCAAGCCAGCTGCAGGGCATGATGCCGCGCATCCGGAGCAAAAATTTCCCGGGCATGGAGCTCATCCGCCCCATGTACCGCATTTTTGAAGAGGACATTATCGCCTGGAAACGCTATAACGGCCTGGAATTTCTGCAGTGCGCGTGCGCGCTGACCGAGCGGGCGGAGCTCGACGAAAGCGAAAGCAAGCGCCAGGAAGTCAAGAGCCTGATCAAGACGCTCAAAAAAACCAACCCGGACATTGAAAAAAGCCTGTTCAACGCCATCCACACCGTGGAAACGGACACCTTTCCCGGCTGGAAGGAGCGCGGAACGATCCACAGCTTTCTTGAAAAGTGGGATCAGACCGAAGACGACAGGGTTCAGCTTTCAGCTGCCGGAAACGAGGCAGACCGATCATCACAGGAGGCAGATTCATGAAGATTTCAACGCGCGGGCGCTACGCCATGCGGATGCTCGCAGACATCGCCGAATACGGACAGGAAGGCCCCGTATCACTGGACGCGGTCTCCAGGCGGCAGGACATTTCCCGCAAATACCTTGAGCAGATCGTTCTGCGCCTGACCGCAGCGGATCTCATCCGGGGGTCGCGCGGTCCGCAGGGCGGCTACCGCCTGAGCCGGAGCGCGGAAACCATCACGCTCGAAGAGATCCTGACGGCTGCGGAAGGCTCATTAAGCCCCGTCGCCTGCATGGACGACAGCCCCAACCGGTGCGACCGCTGCAGCATCTGCCGCACCCTCCCCGTCTGGGAAGGCCTCGACCGTACGGTCAGGGAATATCTGTCCGGGATCACGCTGAAGGATCTGATCGAGCAGGGAAGCCGTGCGAAGGAAGCGGAAAACACGAAAGCATGATTCAAAGCAGGCAGACGCGATATCCGCGCCTGCCTGAAGTGTATCTGCAGCCATTTGGCATTATTTCAGCATTCTGAAAAAGGCTCTGCTGTCCTCTGCCGCTTCATTTTCCGTCGGAAGGGATTGAAGCGCTTCCGCTCTTGGGGCAGCACGTTTTTTGCCTGCTTTTTCCTTCGGCTTTTCGCGCTCCTTCTCTTGGAAGCGCTCTTTTTCCGTGTTTTCCTTCGTCCGCGCTTTTTCCAGGGGTTCTTTCAAATCCGTCCGTTCACTTTCTTTTTTCTGCGCTTCTTTCACGTGCTCCTTCGCTTTGACTTCCTTGGCGTGCTCCTTCGCGTGCTCCTTTTCGCGGGACGGTTTTTCATCCGCACGCTCCTTATGGGTCTTCTCAGCCTCGCCCTGCCCGGCGGAAGGCGTGCCGGAAATGGCGCCGGCCAGCACCAGCGCGCTTCTTGCGCTGACGGGCCCGACCATCTCATACAGCACGGAGGAGGAAAGAATGATGGTGGAAAGCAGCGCGCCCGTATCCGCCGGCAGGATGCGGGAGGCCAGAACCGCAAGACCGATGCTGACGCCCGCCTGCGGAATCAGCGCAAGGCCGAGATAGCGCTGGATGTTTCGCGCCATTCCGGTCATCCTGGCGCCAAGGAAGCTGCCAAGGATTTTGCCGGCGATGCGCACCAGGAAATATGCCACGCCGATCACGCCGGCCGTGGCCAGGCTTGGCAGGTTCAGCCGCATGCCGCTGAGCACGAAGAACATGACGTTGATGGGCGGCGTGATGCGGTTGACCTGCTTGAAAAGCGTTTTATCCCCCGTCACGTTGATATAGGTGCACCCGAGCACCATGCAGCCAAGCAAGGGACTTGTGTCCAGCGCCGCGCAGCCCGCCGCCAGCAGAAACACGCACGCGCAGGTGAGCACCAGCCGGTGCTCCGCGGAGCGCTGGTGCAGGGCCGTGCACAAAAGCCGCCCCAGGAGGTAGCTGACGAGCAGCACGCCTGCGTTGAGAAGCAGGGGCCTGAGCACATTTTCCATGCTGCCCGCGCCTTCCGCGCCCGCCGCGATGGCGGCGCATACGGAAAAGGCCAGCAGGGCCACGGCGTCGTCCATGGCCACGACCTGAATAAGGGTGTTCACGAATTCACCCCGCGCCTTGTACTGCCGGATGGTCATGAGGGAGCTTGCGGGCGCGGTCGCAGAGCCGATGGCGCCAAGCAGCAGGCAGAACGAGAGCGGCAGGCGGAACACGACGAGCGTGAAGACCGTGACGATCGCGGCTGTGACCAGGCTTTCCATGATCGTGAGCACGATCACCTTGCCGCCCCGGCCGACGAGCAGCTCCTTTCGCAGGTACTGGCCCACGCCGAAGGCGATAAAGGAGAGCGCCATGTCCGTCATGAAATCCATTCCCTGCGTGATTTCATGCGGAATGATATCCAGCGCGTACGGCCCGATGGCGACGCCCGCCAGGATATAGCCCGTCACGTTTGGCAGGTGCAGCACTTTGGTGGCGCGGGTCATCAGAAACCCCGCCACCCAGATGACGGCCACTGCAAGCAGGATCTGCGCGGTGGGCGAAATAGACGAAAACAAAGAGGTCAAAGCAGCTCACCTCGAAAGCGCGCGAACAGCGCCTGAAATCTATCCTTTGATTCTGTTGATTTTACGCCTTTGCCATGATAAAATCAAGCGGCAAAATCCAATCCTTCCACGATTTGACCGCCTGTCCGGAAAAAACGAACCCGGGCGGGCCCAACGCCACAGCGAATCGTTTTGAAGCAGGAGGCCATCATGATCCGCAAAGCAGCCATTTTCCGCACCATCGGCGTTCTTGGAGACAGCCTTGCCAGCGGCGAATTTGAATACGACGAGGGCGGGGTGAAGGGGTTCTGGGACTGCTACGAGCATTCCTGGGGCAAATACATTGCCCGCGCCATCGGAAGCGACGTCACAGTCTTCGCAAGGGGCGGGCTGACCGCCCACGCGCTGTACCACGACGCGGACGAAAAAAAGAGCCCCATCGCGGACATCAACCGCCTGTTTGACGAAGACAACGGAAAGCAGGCCTACATCATCGCCCTTGGCGTGAACGACCTACTGGGGGTGGGGAACCTTGAAAACCTGTACCAGGGCGAAACCGGAAACGCGCAGACGGACATCTGTCCGGAGGATTACACGCGCTGCCGCGAAAGCTACGTCGGCACGATGGGCAAAATCATCGTGCGGCTGAAAGCCATTACCCCGCGGGCAAAATTTTTCCTGGTTTCCATGCCGGACGACGGGAACCCCTTCGCCGAAAAGCACCTTGCCTGCATGCGGGATATTGCCGGGCGGCTTGAAGGCAGCTATGTGATCGATCTGTATCACAAGCCGCCCTATGATCACGCCTTCCACCAGGCGTATTACTGCGGCGGGCACATGAACGCCATGGGATATCTTTACACCGCCGATCTGATTCTGGACGAAATGGACGCGATCATCAGCCGCGCACCGCTGGATTTCACCCTGTGCCAGTTCGCCGCCTCGGGAAAGGAACCGTACGCCTATACGCACAGGAACGCCTTTCTGAACGGCAGCAAAGACGAATGCAAATACGTTGCCGACCTGCGCGGGCGGGTGATCAACGCCTTTGGCGGCGGCGTTCTGTACTCGGACGGCGCGTATCACCGCTACGGGCTCTCCCTGCGCAGCCTTTCCGCGGAAGAAGGCGGCGAAAAGAGCGGAAACGGCATTGCGATGTACCGCTCCGACGATCTGTACAACTGGGAAAACGAAGGCATCGTCCTGCCCCTGACCGGACGGGAGGATTCCCCGCTGCGCGGCCCGATGAAGCTGGACGGGCCTTCGATCCTGTACAATGAAAAGACCCGCAAATACGTTCTCTGGTGCCATTACGTGCGCTTTCCCGGCGACGAAGGCACAGGCGAGGGCATGAACGAGGCCGCCGTCGCCGTGAGCGACAGGGTGAACGGCCCTTACCAATTCCTGGGAACCGTGCGCCCCATCGATGGCAAAACGCCGGTATGCGGCCTGACGGCCTTCCTGGATGCGGACGGGAACGGCTACCTGATCCTGGACCGCATGGAAGAGGGCGGCAGACGCCTCACCGTCGCAAAGCTTTCCGATGATTTTCTCAGCGTGACTGCAGAATGGGCACCCATTGCGCACGGCGAAAACAGGCAAACGCCCTGCGTCACCCGGCACGGAAGCGAGTATGTTCTTCTTTGCCGGAACGGAGCCAGCGGCCCCTATGCCTGTCTTCGCGCCGCCTCGCCCATGGGCCCCTGGGTGGAAGCTCCTGCGCCCCTTGGCGACGGCCTTTGCAGCGATAAGCCCGCGGCTTTTCTGACGCTTGCGGACTCTCAAAGGCAGATTCTGCTTCTTGACCGCTATAACCCTGAAAACCTCCAGCGCAGCGCCGGGATCTTCCTGCCCGTTTCGTTCACGGAGGACGGCGGAATGGAAATACCCTACCTTGAAACCTGGGCGCTTGAAAACTGAAAACCGGCGGGAAAAAGCATCCCGCTTTCCGCGCAAAAAGGGAACCGCTGCTTTTGACGCACAGCGGTTCCCTTGTTTTTCGTTTTCAGATCAGGCTGTCTGCTTTTTGTTCACGCGCGCACGCCGCAGGAAAGCGAGTACGCCCCATACAACGACGACGGCGGCGGCAACGCCAATGTTCAGCCAGGTCAGGTAATTGTGCCACAGCGGCGGGTTATACCCGATCACCTCCGCGTTCATCGCGTTGGAGCTTGCAAAGGCGTACAGAACGTTCTTTGCCGCTTTGTTCAAAACCACCGCGTCGCCGCTGTCGGAGGTATCCGCGTCCATCCACATGCTGCTTGTCAGCGTGGCCAGGTCCAGATCGCCGCCAGCATAGTACATCTGCCTTGGGATCATGTACTGCGGAATGGTGTTGAAATCGCAGATCACCGCGCCGCGGAAGCCCCATTCATTGCGCAGGATTTCCGTCACCAGGCGGTAATCGCCGCCGGTCCAGCGCGCGCCGATGCGGTTGAAGGAGGTCATCAGACCCCTGCTTTCACCTGTCTTGACCGCAAGCTCAAAGGATTTCAGATAGATTTCGCGCAGCGCCTGCTCCGTCACCCAGCTCAGGTCTCCGCCGATCGAACGGTGGGTCTCCTGCTCGTTCGCCGCAAAATGCTTCACCATGGGAATGACGCCCCGGGACTGCAGGCCGCGGATCTCCGCGCCGGCCATGATGCCGGAAAGATACGGATCCTCAGAGAAGTATTCCGAGCAGCGGCCGCCAAAGGGAATGCGGTGAATGTTCACGCCCGGCGCGTAAATGCTGGAGTAGGGCTGTCCGGTGGCGCGGTCGCCCATAATGCCCTCCTCGCCCATGGCCTTGCCCGCTTCCTCAAGAAGCTCCGTATTCCAGGTAGCCGCCATGACCGGTTCGGACACGTACTGGCAGGTGCCGTTTACCTGCTCGCGGTTTAAGAAACAGGTAAAGCCCGCAGGGCCGTCGCCGTGAATGGTGCCAGGCAGGCCGATGTTTTCAACCGGCAGGGTATGATAGGCCGCGTTGTTCAGCAGGCTGATCAATTCTTCCTCGTTCAGCGCCATCAGCACGTCTTCCCAGCGCTCGTCGTCAAAGTCCACAAGGGCATGGTACGTCTCATCGGGCGTTTCGGACGGCAGCAGGTCGCGCAGCTTCAGCGTCACGTCCTCCCCGAACCACGGGAAATCCTCCGCGTCAAAATCCGTGGTGTTGTTATGTTCCGTATCCCGGATCTGTTCGTACAGTTCCTCCGTGCCCGCGTGCTCGGCAGCCGTCTGCGCGGTCGGCCAGGTGCCTTCCCAGTCCGCGCGGCTCAGCACCGTGCTCAGCTCCCAGTCGCTGTCCAGATACCCTTCCGCGTCGGTAAAGCGGTTCACCACTTCATACCCTGTCACCGGGTCCGCGTCAAAGAGGATCCCGTCCGAAAGCGTCAGATTGATTTCTCCGGCCGCTTCGTGCGCGTTTTTGCTCACATACAGCGTGTATTCGCCCGCTTCCAGCTCATACCCCGCAAAGCCGTTGCCGTTCGCGTCGCGGTAATCATAGCTGGCCGCGTCGTAGGGGGTGAAGGAAAGCGTCACGGTGTCGCTTTCACCGGGGTTCAGGAGCTTGGTTTTGCCATAGCCCACCAGCACCTTGTGCGGCTTTTCGATGCCGCCTTCGGTATACGGCGCGGAAACGTACAGCTGGGCCACGTCCTTGCCGGCGCGGTTTCCGGTATTTTTGATTTCAACGTCCACCGTGACGACGCCGTCCGGCGTTATCTCGGATGCTGAAGCGGCCTTCACGTTCCATTCGAAGGTGGTATAGGAAAGGCCGTATCCGAAGGGATACACCACGTTTTTCTGATACCATTCCTCGCCGTCGGTATATCCGCGGGTCTCGTAATACCGGTATCCCACATATACGCCTTCCTCGTAATCCACAGAATAATACAGACCGCCGTCGTATTTGTCCGTGGAATCCGGTCCGACACCGGTACCGAAGTTATAGAAAGCGGGATGCGCGGAAAGGTCCGCGGGCCAGGTGTCCACCAGATGACCGGAAGGGTTCACCGTGCCGTTCAGCACATCGCCAAGGGCCATGATGCCGTTGGTACCGGTGAAGCCGATCCAGAGCGCCGCGTCGATCTTTTCCGCAAAGGGATAGGCCGCGGTATTTGTCAGGAACGGCGCTTCAAAGCTGGATGGGATGTTGAACAGCACCACAACGTGCTTAAAGCCCGCGCCGCACACGGCCGAGAGCAGATCCAATTCGTTTTTGTCCAGCTCCAGGTAATGGCTGTCCGCGCTTACAGCGCCTTCGGTATTCCCCTGGTAGCGAGGCAGGTCGAAGCCCTCGC
>CAMOIA010000013.1 GCA_946615785.1 uncultured Clostridia bacterium | reverse complement strand
TGGTTTCCTTGGAAAGCAGGTATTCCGCCAGGCGGTGGAGGGCCGGTTCGTTTTCCTTCAGGATGCGGACGGCGTTTGCGTGCGCCTGCTTGACGATATCGTTCACTTCCTGATCGATCTGCGTCGCGGTTTCCGCGCTGCATGCAAGCGATGTATCTCCGCCCAGGTACTGATTGGTGACGGTTTCCAGCGCGACCATGTCAAAATGGCTGCTCATGCCGTAGCGCGTCACCATGGCGCGGGCGAGGCGGGTGATTTTTTCAATGTCGTTGCTCGCGCCGCTTGTGACGCTGCCAAAGACCACCTCTTCGGCGCTGCGGCCGCCGCAGAGCGTGGAAAGCTCGATCATGGCGTCCTCGCGGCTGAGCAGCACGCGCTCCTCTTCGTCCACCTGCATGGTGTAGCCCAGCGCACCGGAGGTGCGGGGAATGATGGTGATCTTGGTGACGGGGGCGCTGTTCTTCTGTTTGGCCGCCACGAGCGCGTGCCCGATTTCGTGATAGGCGATGATGCGCTTTTCGCGGTCGCTGATCACGGCGTTCTTGCGCTGCATGCCGGCGATGACGGTTTCAACGCTTTCCTGCAGGTCTTCGCCGGTCACCTCATGCCGCCCGAGGCGCACCGCGCGCAGCGCGGCCTCGTTGACGATATTGGCGATCTCGGCGCCGCTCGCGCCGCTGGTCGCGCGCGCGATGGCGTTCAGATCCGCCTCCGGGGACATTTTTACGTTTTTCGCGTGCACCCGCAAAATGGCTTCGCGGCCCTTGAGATCCGGCAGCTCCACGGGAATGCGCCGGTCAAAACGGCCGGGGCGCAGAAGCGCAGGATCCAGCACGTCCGGGCGGTTCGTCGCGGCGAGGATCACGACGCCCTTGCCCGCGTCAAAACCGTCCATTTCGGCCAGCAGCTGGTTGAGTGTCTGCTCGCGCTCGTCGTTGGAGCCGGTGATGCCGCTGTCGCGCTTTTTGCCGATGGTGTCGATTTCGTCGATGAACACGATGCAGGGCGCTTTTTCATTGGCCTGCTGGAACAGATCGCGCACCTTCGCGGCGCCCATGCCGACGAACATTTCCACAAATTCGCTGCCGCTGATGGAGAAGAAAGGCACCTTGGCTTCGCCGGCGACGGCTTTTGCGAGCAGGGTCTTGCCCGTGCCGGGAGGGCCGACGAGCAGTGCACCCTTGGGAAGTTTCGCACCGATGTCGGTATAGCGCTTCGGATCGTGCAGGAAGTCCACGATTTCCTTAAGCGCCTCTTTGGCTTCCTCCTGGCCGGCGACGTCCTGGAAGGTTTTGCCGGTCTGGCTTTCGATGTAAATCTTCGCGTTGGATTTGCCCAGCGTCAGCGCGTTGGAGCCGCCCATCCGCTTGGTCATGTAGCGCATGAGCAGCTGCCCGATGATGACGAACATGAGGATGGGCAGAACGATGTTGAAAAGCAGGCTCTCCCAGATGCCAGCCCGCGTGGGAATGGTGGACTGAAACTTGACGCCTTTTTGCGTAAGCCTGGTTACAAGGTCGGTATCGCTGGATACGATGCCTGTCTGGTAGACGGTGGAAAGGTATCCGTTCTGCACCTCGTTTTTCTGGTAGGTGATCGTGGAGGCGCTTTCGTCGATCACGACATTTGTGATCTTGTTATGGTCAAGATCGTCAAGAAATTCCGTGTAGCTGACGGTCTGCGTCTGGTAGCCGCCGCTTAAAAACGGCAGTACGAACATGTTCAGAAGAAAAAGCCCTGCCAGAGCGATCAGGGAGTAGTAGATCAGGGGTTTGCGGTTGTCGGTCTGCTTCGTAGGAATCACCTCGTTTCTGTCGGGAAGCAGTTTCCCCATGGACTATTGTCATCATTCATGGACGATTTGTCAAGCTTTTTGAGGGCTTTGTCATGTTCCTGACGCAATGTCCGGAAGCTTTGAAAAACGCATGTTGCGTCTTGCGCAGGGAGATGCTTTGTGCTATCGTGTTGGCAGGAGAGGAAGGAGGCCTTTGGATGGATCGTTTTGTCTTGAAAGCGCCGTATGAGGCGTCCGGCGATCAGCCCCGGGCGATCGAAGCGCTGAGCCGCGGCGTCATGGAGGGCATGGAAGCGCAGGTGCTGCTTGGCGTCACCGGTTCCGGAAAAACCTATACCATGGCCTCTGTGATCGAGCGCGTGCAGAGGCCCACACTCGTGATCGCGCACAACAAAACCCTTGCCGCGCAGCTTTGCAGCGAATTCAAGGCGTTTTTCCCGGACAGCGCGGTGGAATACTTCGTTTCCTACTATGATTATTATCAGCCGGAGGCGTACATCGCCTCGACGGACACCTATATCGAAAAGGACGCTTCCATCAACGACGAAATCGACCGGCTCCGCCACAGCGCCACCGCGGCGCTGCGCGAGCGCAGGGACGTGATCATCGTGGCGTCGGTTTCCTGCATTTATTCCATGGGCGATCCCTCTGAATACGAAGGGCAGATGGTCAGCCTTCGCCCGGGCATGAAACTGACGCGGGAGGAGCTGCTCGAAAAGCTGGTGGACATCCAGTACGAACGCAACGATGTGGCGCTTGAACGCGGAAATTTCCGTGTTCGAGGCGATACGGTGGAGATTATACCCGCAGATCAGCGCGATTTTGGCATTCGAGTGGAGTTTTTCGGCGATGAAATCGACCGCCTTTCGGAATTTGCCATTACGACCGGGCAGGTGAAGCGCACGACGCTGCACGCGCCCATTTATCCCGCCACCTTCTATGCGACCGATCCGAAACGGCGGGACGAGGCGGTCAGAAACATCCTTGCTGACATGGAAGCGCAGGCCGCCGCTTTTGAGGCGGACGGAAAGCCCCTTGAAGCCGAGCGCATCCGCCAGAGGACCCGGTACGACGTGGAAATGATCAGGGAGATCGGCTACTGCCAGGGCATCGAAAATTACTCCCGTTATTTTGACGGCAGAAAGCCCGGCGACGCGCCGTTTTGCCTGCTGGATTATTTCCCGAAGGGGTTTCTGACCCTCATCGACGAAAGCCACGTCACCGTACCGCAGGTACGGGCGATGTATGCGGGCGACCGGGCGCGCAAGGAGCAGCTGGTGGAATACGGCTTCCGCCTGCCTTCGGCCTTTGACAACCGTCCGCTGAAATTCGACGAATTTGAAAGCCGCATCGGCCAGGTGATTTATGTTTCCGCGACGCCCGCGCCCTATGAGCGGGAGCGCGCCTCGCAGGTGGTGGAGCAGATCATCCGCCCGACCGGCCTTCTGGACCCGAAAATTACGGTCCTGCCCGCGACCGGCCAGGTGGACGACCTGCTCGGGCAGATCACGGAAACCGTGAAAAAGGGCTATCGCGTGCTCGTGACCACGCTCACCAAGAAAATGGCGGAGCGGCTGACGGATTACCTTGACGAAATGCATTACCGCGTGCAGTATCTGCACAGCGATATTCAGACCATGGAGCGGCAGAAGCTCATCCGCGGGCTCAGGCTCGGGGAATATGACGTGCTCGTGGGCATTAACCTTTTGCGCGAAGGCCTGGATTTGCCGGAAGTGGGGCTAGTGGCCATTCTGGACGCGGATAAGGAGGGCTTTCTGCGTTCGGAAACCAGCCTGATCCAGACCATCGGCCGCGCTGCCCGGAATGTGGACAGCCGCGTCATCATGTACGCCGACGTCCCGACCGATTCCATGATGGCGGCCATCGGCGAAACCAACCGCCGCAGGGCCCTGCAGGAGGCGTATAACGAAGCGCACGGCATCACCCCGCAAAGCGTCAAATCGGCGGTGCGGGCGCTGCTTGAAATCACCGACGCGGCCGGCGGAGAGATCCCGGAGGATATGGCCGGGGAGGAGAAGGACGCCCTGATCAAACAGCTTGAGGACCAGATGCTCACAGCAGCGAGCAAAATGGAATTTGAAAAGGCCGCGAAATTCCGCGACCAGCTCTTTGCCCTTCGGGGCGATCCGCCGCCTGAGAAGGCGCCCGTGCGCCACCGGCGGGAAAAAATGCGGCATCATTGACGCGGCCCGTGGCATCCCGTTTCCGGGGCGCGGCGAAACGCTACCGACGATTTCCGCCGGCGACGCCTTCGCGGCGAAGCACCGCGCGGATGGTTCTCATAAAACAGTACAGGTCCATTTGCAGGCTGAAACGGCGCAGGTATATGGCGTCCTTTTCAGCCTTTTCTTCAATGCTCAGATTGTCCCTTCCGCTGACCTGCGCAAGCCCGGTAAGGCCCGGAGTGAGGCGGTTCACGTCGCTTTTCTCCCTTGCGGCCACCAGGTCCGCCTGGTTCCACAGTGCCGGCCGGGGGCCGATGAGGCTCATGCGGCCGCGGAAAATATCCCACACCTGCGGCAGCTCGTCCAGGCTTGAATTGCGCAGAAAACGTCCGACCCGCGTCAGGTACTGATCCGGGTCCGCAAGAAGATGGGTGGGCACATCGTGCGGAGCGTCGGTTTTCATGGAGCGAAATTTGTGCAGCATGAAAAGCTGCTTGTTCTTTCCGACGCGCTTTTGTGAAAAGAGCACCGGTCCCGGGTCGTCCAGCGTGATGGCGGCGGCGATGATCAGGTATACGGGAGAGAGCAGAATGAGGAGCGAGAAGGAAAAAAGAATGTCAAGCGCCCGTTTCACGACGGCATAGCGGTGCGGGCGCATGTTTTCCTTCGGTGCGGGAAGGGGAATGAACGGGGACATATCCTCAGGCAGGCTTTCAGCTGCCTCCGGGTGCAGATAGGGATTGTCCGCGTCCAGGTAAGGTTTTTCCCGTGTCAGATGGGCAATGATCGCAAGGATAACGAACAGCCCAGCCAAAACATACAGCATCCAAACAGCTCCATTTCCGCGTCCTGCGCGTTTTGCAGCCCCTATTATAGCAAAGAGAAACGCGGGGGTCAATCCGATCCCGGCGTCCGGAAGGGCAGGGAGACGGAAAGGACAGGCGTCCGCCCGCTCAGGAAAAGGGGGTTCCGTTCAGGATCGAAAAATCGCTGAAAAACAAACAAGATACAAAAAGACTTCTTTACGACTTGGAGCCGGCTGGTTTATAATAGATCGGTTTGCTGAGAAACGCCAGGAAGAAACAAGGAGGAAATGCTTCCATGCCGCAAAGAACAGACATCCACAAGGTGCTTATTATCGGTTCGGGCCCCATCGTGATCGGCCAGGCGTGCGAATTTGACTATTCCGGCACACAGGCCTGCAAGGCGCTTCGCTCCCTGGGGTACGAGATCGTCCTTGTCAATTCCAACCCTGCTACGATCATGACGGATCCGGAAATGGCGGATGTTACCTATATCGAGCCGCTCAACGCCAGGCGCCTTGAACAGATCATCGCCAAAGAACGGCCTGACGCGCTGCTTCCGAACCTTGGCGGGCAAAGCGGACTGAACCTGGCGAGCGAACTGTATAAGCTCGGCATTCTGGACCGATACAACGTGCAGGTGATCGGCGTACAGGTGGACGCCATCGAACGCGGCGAGGACCGGATCGCCTTCAAACACACCATGCAGGAGCTCGGCATTGAAATGGCGCGCAGCGAGGTGGCTTATTCCATCGAGGAAGGCCTGGCCATCGCCGACAAGCTCGGCTATCCCGTGGTGCTCAGACCCGCGTATACCATGGGCGGCGCGGGCGGCGGCCTGGTATATAACCGCGAGGAGCTGAAGGTGGTCATGGAGCGCGGCCTGCAGGCCAGCCTCGTGCACCAGGTGCTGGTGGAAGAAAGCATTCTGGGCTGGGAGGAACTGGAGCTGGAGGTCGTCCGGGACAGAAAGAACCAGATGATCACCGTCTGTTTTATCGAAAACGTGGACCCGATGGGCGTGCACACGGGCGACAGCTTCTGCACCGCGCCCATGCTGACCATTTCTGAGGACGTGCAGAAAAAGCTGCAGGAGCAGGCCTATAAAATTGTGGAGCATATCGGCGTGATCGGCGGCACCAACGTGCAGTTCGCGCACGACCCCAAAAGCGGCAGGATCATCGTCATCGAGATCAACCCCCGCACCTCCCGCTCCAGCGCCCTTGCGAGCAAGGCGACGGGCTTCCCCATCGCACTTGTGAGCGCGAAGCTGGCAAGCGGATTGACGCTTGACGAAATGCCCTGCGGAAAATACGGCACGCTGGACAAGTATTACCCGGACGGGGACTATGTGGTGGTGAAATTCGCCAGGTGGGCGTTTGAAAAATTCAAGGGCGTAGAGGACAAGCTCGGCACCCAGATGCGCGCGGTGGGCGAGGTGATGAGCATTGGCAAAACCTACAAGGAGGCCTTCCAGAAGGCCGTGCGCAGCCTTGAAAAAGGCCGCTGGGGCCTTGGCCATGTGAACGGGCTGGACAAACTGAGCAAAGAAGAACTGCTTACGCGCCTGATCACGCCCTCCAGCGAGCGGCATTTCATCATGTACGAAGCGCTCCGCAAGGGCGCTTCGGTGGAGGAAATCCACAGCCTGACCCATGTGAAGCATTACTTTATCGAGCAGATGAAGGAGCTTGTGGAGGAAGAAGAAGCGCTTGTCAGCGCCGGTAAACTGACCGACGAGATGCTCCGCAAGGCCAAGCAGGACGGCTTTTCGGACAAATACCTGTCCCTCATCCTCGGCATTCCGGAGGACGGCATCCGCGAGCGCAGGGAAGCCCTCGGCGTCACGGAACACTGGGACGGCGTGCACGTTTCCGGCACGGAGGACAGCGCCTATTATTATTCCACCTACCAGGGCGAGGACAACGATCCCGTAACCACGGGCAGGCCGAAGGTGATGATTCTGGGCGGGGGTCCCAACCGCATCGGCCAGGGCATCGAATTTGACTACTGCTGCGTGCACGCGGCCAAGAGCCTGAAAAAGCTGGGCTTTGAAACCATTATCGTGAACTGCAACCCGGAGACGGTTTCGACGGACTACGACACCTCCGACAAGCTGTATTTCGAGCCCCTGACCCTAGAGGACGTTCTGAGCATTTACCGCAAGGAAAAGCCCGTCGGCGTGATCGCGCAGTTTGGCGGGCAGACGCCGCTGAACCTTGCGGGCGCGCTTGAAAAGAACGGGGTCAGGATCCTTGGCACCACGCCGCAGGTGATCGACCTGGCGGAGGACCGCGACCAGTTCCGCGCCATGATGGACAGGCTGGGGATTCCGATGCCGGAAAGCGGCATGGCGACTACCGTTTCCGAGGCCAAGGCCATCGCCGGCAACATCGGCTATCCGGTCATGGTGCGGCCGAGCTATGTGCTTGGCGGCCGCGGCATGGAAGTGGTGTATGACGACGAAGCGATGGAAGGGTATATGAACGCCGCGGTCGGCGTGACCCCGGACCGTCCCATCCTGATCGACCGCTTCCTCAACCACGCGCTTGAATGCGAAGCCGACGCCATCAGCGACGGCACGCATGCCTTTGTGCCCGCCGTGATGGAGCACATCGAGCTTGCGGGCATCCATTCCGGAGACAGTGCGTGCATCATCCCCTCGAAGCACATCGACGAGGAACATCTTGAAACCATCCGCACCTATACCCGCAGGATCGCGGAAGAAATGCACGTCGTGGGGCTGATGAACATGCAGTACGCCATTGAAAACGGCGTGGTGTACGTGCTTGAGGCCAACCCGCGCGCCAGCCGCACGGTGCCGCTGGTTTCCAAGGTGTGCGGGATCGCCATGGTGCCGCTTGCGATCGAGGTGATCACGGAAGAACTGACCGGAAGGCCTTCTCCCATCCCGTCGCTGCGCGACCGTGTGATTCCCTACTACGGCGTGAAGGAAGCGGTGTTCCCCTTTAACATGTTCCAGGAAGTCGATCCCCTCCTGGGGCCGGAAATGCGCTCCACGGGCGAGGTGCTGGGGCTTGCAAGCACCACGGGCGAAGCGTTCTTCAAGGCTGAGGAGGCCGCGCAGGCCGCCCTGCCGCTGGAGGGCACGGTGCTTGTGAGCGTGAACCGCAAGGACAAGCCAGAGGTGCAGGAGCTGTGCCGGGTGCTGCATGCGGACGGCTTCAGAATCCTGGCTACGGAAGGAACGGCGAAGCTGATCCGCGAAAGCGGAATCCCGGTGGAAACGGTGAAAAAGCTGCACGAAGGACGCCCGAATATTGTGGACCTGATCACGAACGGACAGATCCAGCTTCTGATCAATTCGCCTGCGGGCAAGGATTCCATTTACGACGACAGTTATCTGAGAAAGGCCGCCATCAAGCACAAGGTGCCGTATATCACCACCATGGCCGCGGCAAAGGCCGCCGCTTACGGCATCCAGCGCATCCGTGAAAACGGCATGGGCGAGGTGAAGTCCCTGCAGGAGTGGCATCGCTTGATTTCCGACCGCAAAGCATGATATGATAAACGCGGTTTATCCCGCGAAGGCCGGGGATTTTCCGGCCTTTTTCTTGAAAGAGACCCGTGCGTGAAAACGCCGAGGAAGGAACAGACATGCTGCACATTCTGACAGACAGCACAGCCGATCTTACGCAGGAGCTGATCGATGAATTTCACCTGACTGTACTCCCGCTGCACATTTTGCTGGGAGATAAAGATTACCTGGACGGCCCGGGCATTTCCTATGATTCCATTTATGCCTGGGCTGACCGGGAAAAATCGCTGCCAAAGACCGCCGCGCCCTCTGTCGACGAGGCCAAGGCCGCCTTTCGCCCCCTGATCGAAAACGAAGAGGACGAGGTGATCTGTTTTTCGATTTCCGCCTCCATGAGCGCGAGCAACAGCGTGATGGAGCTTGCGGCAAAGCAATTGCACGCGCAGGACAGGATCACCGTGATTGACAGCGCGAACCTTTCCACCGGCATCGGCTTGCTGGTGCTGTATGCCGCGGAGGACGCCATGCGCGGCCTTAGCCGCGAAGAAACCGTGCGCCACGTGCTTTCCCTGCGCGACCGGGTGCGGGCGAGCTTTGTGGTGGACACGCTTGAGTACCTCCATCGCGGAGGACGCTGCAGCGGGCTTTCCGCCATGATGGGCTCTGTTTTGCATCTGCACCCGAAAATCATGGTGGAAAAAGGCGCCATGCGTCCGGACCGCAAATACCGCGGGCATATCGACAGCGTGATCATGCGGTATGTGCACGATATGGAGGCCGAATTGAAGGCGGCACAGCCGGAACGCGTGTTCATCACGCATTCCACCTGCGATCCGAAGACCGTGGAGAGCGTAAAGCAGTATCTTGAAAGCCTCGGCCATTTTGAACGGATTCTTGAAACGCATGCCGGGGGCGTGGTATCCAGCCACTGCGGACCTGGCACCCTGGGCGTGCTTTTTGTGGAGTAAGAGCATATGACGCAGGCAGAGAAAAACGCGCGCATCCTTGAGGAACTCGCGCGGCTGTATCCGGACGCAGGGCCGGAACTGCACTTTGGCAACCCTTATGAAACTCTTGTCGCCACCATTCTTTCAGCCCAGTGCACGGACGCCCGTGTCAACATGGTGACGCCCAGGGTATTCGCCGATTTTCCGACGGTCGAGGCCATGGCGAATACGGAGCCGGAAACGCTCTATCCCTATGTGCGCTCCTGCGGGTTCAAAAGCAAGGCCGTGAACATCGTCATGGCCGCAAGGAAAATCATGCGCGATTTCGGCGGCGAGGTTCCTTCCACGATGGAGGCGCTCACGTCCCTTCCCGGCGTCGGCAGGAAAACGGCGAACGTGGTCATGGCCTTTGCGTTTGGGAAAAACGCCATTCCCGTGGATACGCACGTTTTCCGCGTGTCCAACCGCCTGGGACTGGCCAGGGCCGATACGCCGGAAGGCGTCGAAAAGCAATTGCAGCAGGCCATTCCGGAGGAAAGCTGGTCAAAGGCGCACCATTACCTGATTTACCACGGCCGCAGGGTGTGCCACAGCCGCAAGCCGGATTGCGAGACTTGCACGCTCAGGTCCCTTTGCAGCCTGTACGGCGGGGACGAAACGGCGGACAGGAAGGCTTGAAATCCCTTCGAAACCATCCTCCTTTGTGTGAAAACGCAATCTGGCAAAGGGACAGGACGAAAAAAACGGCGCCGTCCCGCCTGTGTGCGGAAGGGCGCCGGATGCCGTTCATCCGGGGTATGCGCTTTTTCAGGCCGTGTCAGTTCTTTTCAAAATCGAACTTTCCGCTGAACACCAGCGTGCCGTCCTTTTTCAGCCCCACGCAGTACTTGTCGGCTGCCGAGACGGACGCGATGTCCGTCCATTCGTTTACTTCTTTCACAATATCTTCGCTGCGCCCGGCGGCGTAGGCCCTGCCGTCCCGCCCCACGGCGACGATGTAATCCGAGGCGAGGCTCACCTGTACGACCTCGGGCCAGCCGTCCGTCAGGCGTTCGACGGCGCGCGGGTGCACGCGGAGCGTTCCGTCTGCGAAGACGGCGGCGAACACCTCGTAAAAATACACGTCCTGCGGATGCCACATGACCGTGTCGATGGAAACGACATTGGTCCAGAGGGAAAAATCAGGGTAGCCTTCGGGCATGATCAGGCTGATGTCGCTTTCCGGTGACGCGCAGGCGACGCTCCCGTCCGCCATCAGGAAAAACGCGCTCTTCTGCCGCTGGAAAAGGGCGGCGGCCTTTGTCATATCCGGCTGCTCCGCGGGATAGACGAAGGTAAGGGGATTGGTCGAATAGATTTTTCCGTCTTTTTTGACGACAGTGCGTTCGCTGCCGAAGGCATCCAGAAGGATGTCGCCCCCGAACCCCGTTCCGTTCGGCGAGGTGCCGATGACCGTTTCTTTCCCTTCCGCGTCCAGCGCGGCGTAACAGCCGTCGCCCGCCCAGACGGACGTGATGCCGCTTAATTTTTCAAGATCCCTGTAAAAGCTCGCGGTCGCGCCGGTGATGCGCGCGCAGCCTGTCACCGTGCCGTCCGCCCGCAGGGCCAGAAAACCGTCCTGCCCCGCGCTGACGGCGGTGACGTTTTCAAACAGGCCCTCCGTTGACGCCATGCCGGATGGGATCCATCCCTGGCGGGCGCGCAGGGTGCCGTCGTCGTTGTGCTGACAGGTGATATGGTACCAGATCTGCCCGTCGTTTCCTTCATGGGTGTCAAAAACGTAAATCACGGTATTGGCCGCCAGGCGGTACGCAGCCGCGCCGGGGTCCAGAAGGCCTTGCACGATGGCGCCGGAGCGCACGTTGACAGATTCTCGCGTCACGGCAAAGCCGACGGTCTCGTCCGCGACTGCATGGCAGCATAAAAGAACAGCCAGTGCCGCGACGAGAAGCAGCGTGAAAAGAAGACGGCCTTTCATTTTTTTCACAGGGCAACACCTCCGTATCACGGGTTCATACCCTAAGGATACCACAAAAACACTGGTTTGTCTTGCTATTCTTTTCTGGAGGCGATGATCATGTACGAAAGCGGCAAGGATATTCGCGTCATGCTGCTGGGCGATGAAAACGCCGGCAAAACCACGCTGCTCGCCGCGCTCGCGCGGTATCTGGACATGACGGAAATTCCGAACGATGTGTATTATGAAGACGTCGCCGACCCGCGGCGCAGGCACATCGGCGGGGAGCAGAGCCCCTATGCGGACAGCGCCTGGATCGGCGGCGCGGGGGTACGATGCGTGATTCTGCCGCTGCGCTCCCCCTCGCACGCCTTGATCATGATCGACGCGGCGGGGGAGGATCAGGTGCCGTACCTGCTGGCCTCGCCCGTAACGCCGGACGCGGTCATTTTCGTGGTGGACGGGCGCACGGGGCTTGGCCGCGCAGGGATCCGGCAAATCCGGATCGCGGCGGAACTGGGCATCAGCCAGGTGATCCTGTTCATCAACCAGTTCGGAATGGACGCCTCAGGCGGCAGGCTCCGCGCCGTCCGGGCGGAAACCGAGGCGCTGATCGAGGAGCATACGGGGCTTGCGCCGGTTGTGACCGTGGTGGGAAGCTACAAAGCCGCCGTCAGGGATCTGGAGCAAAATCCGTCCGGTCCTTACTCCAACTGCCTGAGCCGCATCGCGGAGGCCATGTATACGCTTTCGCCCCGCACGGTGGAGGATACGCTCAGGTCGGAGTACGATATTCCCTGTGTCCTTCTGAACCTTGAAGGCGGGTTCAGCGTGGCGCCGCTTCCGGACAGAAGCCGCGTCAAAATCAAGCTGCCCGGCACCAAAGGGGAGATCGGCGCGCGGGTGCGCTTCCTGCACGGTCCTGAATGGAAGGAAACGGAAGACGACCGTATTCTGCGCAGCGGCTCGTGTTCGGAGGCGGTGATCCGCTGCGACGAAGCCGTCTGCTGGAAGGGCGGCGAACGTTTCAGCCTGTTTTTGAACGACACGCTTCGCGCGACGGGCATCGCGGCGGTGCGTTCGGTCTTCGAACCCTTCGCCGGCGCGGACCTGTAAGCGAAAGAGAGCATTTGCCGGGGCGGGCGTCCGTCCGGAGAAAAGAAAAGGCATGCGCCCGGGGAAAGCACCGTTTTCCCGGGCGCATGCTCTGTTTCTGCCGGCTGAGACCCCGGCCGTTTTTTCTGCGGACAGGGAAAAACCCTTTGACATTTTCCGCCGGGCCTGATATACTGCGCCGGTTACAATTGAATTGGAGGATGAAGGAATGAAGAAAAGTCTTTCGGTGAAGGACCTTTGCTATATCGCGCTGTCGGCGGCGCTGCTTGCGGTTTGTTCGTGGATTGCGATTCCTGCGGCGGTGCCGTTTACGCTGCAGACCTTCGCCGTCTTTGCGGTGCTGATGATGCTCGGCGCCTGGCGGGGGCTTGCGGCCATTGCGCTGTATCTTCTGATCGGCGCGGTCGGCCTTCCCGTTTTTTCCGGCTTTAAGGGCGGCATTGCGGCGCTTTTCGGCCCGACGGGCGGGTATCTGTTCGGCTTTCTGCTGACCGCGCTGACATACCGTCTGCTTGGCAGGCGGGAGAGGCTGTGGACGGAGATCGTTTCGCTCTTCGCGGGGCTGATCCTTTGCTACGCCTTTGGCACTGTGTGGTTTGTCAGAACCTACACCGGCAGCGCGGACATGACGTTCCTGCGCGCGCTTGAAATCTGCGTGTTCCCGTTCCTTTTGCCCGACGCCGTCAAGCTTGCTGTGGCGGCGCTTGTGTCCGTCCGTGTGCGGAAGGCCGTCAGGCTTTGACGTTTGCGCGGATCAGGTTTTTGTAAAACGCGACCGCGCCGGGCAGACAGGCGTATTCGATGTTCTCGTTCAGGCCGTGCATGCCCTTCATCTGCTCCGGACCGAAGATGACCGGCGCGAAGCGCACCACA
>CAMOIA010000012.1 GCA_946615785.1 uncultured Clostridia bacterium | reverse complement strand
ATGGATCTCCTGGTGCGGGGGTCCCGGGGGCCGCAGAGGCCCCTGGACGTTCCCCTCGTGCTCACCCGTTCAGGTCCAGCAGCGCCTGCACGGCTTTTACAGTTCGAAGCTGCTCGTCCGCAAAATGACCGCCCGCATTCCAGGCAAGCGTCACGGGATATCCCTGTGCCTTGAGCAGGCGGCAGGTTTCCCTCGTCGCGTCCCCGACCCTTGCCATGACCGGGTTTTTCGTGTGTTCTTCCTTGTCGCCGAGGCTGAGGCTGAACGCTGCATGCCGAACCGGACGGCGCTGCGCGATGTAATCCAGCCAGCCGGGGTACCAGAGCGAGCCGGACGCCGAAGCGGCCCCGTCGAAGCGGTCGGTCTGGTACAGGGTCCAGAGGCTGAAAAGCCCTGCAAGGCTGTATCCGGCAAGAAAGCGTTTTTCCGGCGCTTCCGGCAGCGAGCACTCCCATTCGGCGGAAAAAGCGAGCAGCGCCTGTAAATACGCGCCGCCCCTGCCCGCAAAATCCTCCCCTTTTTTGAAGGCTTTTTCAGCGGGCCAGGGGCTGAGGTCCGCATTCCAGTCCGCGCACGGAAAGGCAGCGACCCGAAGGCCGCTGCCGGAAAATGCCTGTGTGTAAGCGCCGGCGTCTGCTTCGCCGACGACGATCAGGGTGTTCATGCTTTTGCGATCAAAGCGCGCGCCTTTTCGCCGACCAGGGCCGCGGTTTCGTCTGTGAACGTGCCTGCGGCAAGCGCCGTTACGACCTCGTCGATGAGGTGTGCGGCAGCGACGAATTTTTCTTCGTTAAAGCCGCGGGTGGTCATCGCGGCGGTGCCGATGCGCACGCCGCTGGTCACGCTGGGGCTGCGCTGTTCGTTGGGCACGCAGTTTTTATTGAGGGTGATATTGCACCTGTCAAGCGCGTTCTGCAGATCCAGGCCCGTCACGTTCTTGTTGGTCAGGTCCAGCAGCATCAGGTGATTGTCGGTGCCGCCGGTCACAAGGTCGTAGCCCATGTCCCTGAAGGCCTGCGCCATGGCCTGGCTGTTTTTGATGATGTTTTCGCCGTAGGTCTTAAAGGACGCGTCCAGCGCTTCCGCCGCCGCGACGGCCTTGCCGGCGATCACGTGCTCAAGCGGTCCGCCCTGCGTGCGCGGGAACACGGCGCTGTCCATTTTTTTGCCGAGCTCTTCCTTGCAGAAGATCAGGCCGCCGCGCGGGCCGCGCAGGGTTTTGTGGGTGGTGGTGGTCACGATGTCCGCGCCTGCCTCGAAGGGGCTGGGGTGCACGCCCGCGGCGACCAGGCCCGCGATGTGCGCCATATCCACCATGAAGAAAGCGCCGACTTCGTCCGCGATGGCGCGGAAGGCCGCGAAATCGATCACCCTGGCGTAAGCGCTCGCGCCCGCGAGGATCACCTTCGGATGGCATTCAAGCGCCTTTTTGCGCACGTCCTCCATGTCGATATAGCCGTTTGCGTCCGTTCCGTAGAATACGATGTTATAGAGCTTGCCGCTCTGGTTCACGCTGGAGCCGTGGGTCAGATGACCGCCGTCGTTAAGGCTCATGCTCAGCAGCGTATCCCCAGGCGTCATGACGGCCTGATAAGCGGCAAGGTTCGCCTGGCTGCCGGAGTGCGGCTGCACGTTCACGTGGTAATCGGTATGGAACACCTGCTGCCAGAGCCTGCGGCACAGGTCCTCTATTTCGTCCACGTATTCACACCCGCCGTAATAGCGCTTTCCGGGCAGGCCTTCGGCATATTTGTTGGTCAGGCAGCTGCCGACCGCCCGCTTCACATCCTCGGACACAAAGTTTTCGGACGCGATCAGTTCGATGGTTTCCTTCTGGCGCTTTTCTTCCTTCCCGATCAGGGAGAAGATCTGTTCTTTCAGTTCGATGGTCGTCATGTCTCCACTCCTTTTGTGGTCGTTAGGGTGCCCTGCCGGGCTATTGTACCATACCCGGCAAAAAAAGCAATGCAGAAAACAAAATCCATGCAATTGACGCGTTGACGCCCTTTTGCGCAAAGGGGTATAATCTGACCGGAAATGATTTTGCGGAGGTTCTGCCATGCCTGGTCGCTCTCTCCGGCGCAGAGAGCCGGTTTTGTGGATGACGCTGACGGCGGTCCTGATGGCCGCGAACGTTGTGCTTTGCCTTTTCAGCGTTCCCGTAGCGCTCGGCGGACATTTTTACCTGAACGATATTGTGATCGACACCGCGGCGCTGCTGCTGGACCCGCTCGGCGCGTTCCTGGTGGGCGGCGTCGGCGCGTTTCTCGGCGACCTTTTCTTTTATCCGCCCTCCATGTTCGTCTCCCTGATCGCGCACGGCCTGGAGGCGGCGCTGATCGCCTTTCTGTACGGACGCAAAAAGCACGGCTTCGGCGCGTCCCTCGCCATCACGATCCTCGGCGGCGTCGTGATGGTGGCGGGCTATACGCTGCTTCGCCCCTTTGTGTACGGCACATGGGAGGCGAGCCTCGCAAAGCTGCCCTATGAATGCCTGCAGGCCTTCACAGGCAGTCTTCTTTCCGTTGTGCTGGTGCTAAAATGCGGCATCGGCGCAAGGTTTTCGGCCATTTCCAACCACAGGTGAGGGATATGCTGCAAGTCATCCTCGGCAAGGAAGAACAACTGAAAAAAGAATTGCTCCTGCGCGCGCGCGCCTCCCTGGACCAGGGGCGTGGTGCCATTGTGCTCGTGCCGGAAATGGCGACGCTCAAAACCGAGGCCGAACTCCTGGAGGGGCTTTCGCTCAAGGGTTCCTTTGACCTGAACGTGCTTTCCCCCTCCCGGCTTCTTGTGAAGGTATTCTCGCAGAAAGGCCAGGGCAGGGCGGCCGGCCGCACGCGCATTGACGAGCAGGGAAAAGCGATGGCCTGCGCCCTTGCCATCCGCGACGTAAGGGACACGCTTGTTTACTACGGCGCAAGCGTCGACCGGCAGGGCTTCATCGCCGAAACCGCCTCGCTGATTTCCGACCTGAAGCGCGCGCACCTTCAGCCTGAAACGCTGGAACAATATGCGCAGGATATGCCGGAAAGCGCCGGACGCGATAAAATGCAGGACCTTTCGCGCATCTTCCGCGCCTATGAAGCGCGCCTTTCCGCCGGCTTTGTGGACGGAGAGGACGTTGAGGCGGCGATGCTCGAAATCATCTCCGCCCACCGCTACGCGGAAGGGCAGAACGTGATCGCCTCAGGCTTTGACGTGCTGACGGGCGATTTTTCGCAGGTGCTGGCCGCGCTGGAAGCCTCCGGGGCATATGTGACCGTGCTCCTTCGCGCCTGGCCGGGAGAGGGCATTTTCCGCCCCGCCCTGCAAAGCGTGGCGCGCCTGAAAAAGCTGTGCGAAGATACCGGCATTTCCTTCACCCTTCAGGAGCTTCCGGACGCTGCGCCCCCGCGCAGTGCACGCGCGTTTCTGCGCGAGCAGTTTCCCCTGGACGTGCCCGGCCAGTGGCGCGCACCGCAGGATTTTCTGCGCCTGTATACCGGCGCGACGCCGTATTTTGAAACGCGCTTTGCCGCCCGCGAGATCCGCCGCCTGCATGACCAGGAAGGCATACCCTATGGCCGCATCGGCGTTTTCTTCTGCGACGAAAGCTATGCCGGCATTGCGGAAGCGGTGTTTGCAGCCTTCGCGGTTCCCTGCTATGTGCCAAGGGACGTCAGCGCAAACGCGCACGGCGCGGCCAGATTTCTGCTGGCGTCCCTTCGCTGCGCGGTGCACGGCATGCGCACGGAGGATCTGCTTTCGCTCCTGCGGTCCGGCTTTGCGCCGATCGCCGACGACGAGGCGTGGCGCATGGAAAACTATATCCTTGCAAACCGCGTGCGCGGGCGGCGCTTTCTGGCTCCTTTTGACCGCGGGGACCTGAACGAAGCCGCCGCCCTGGAAGAAGCGCGCGCCAAAGTGGCGGGGCCGCTTGGAAAACTGCGGGAAGCGCTCTCGCAGAGCCCGGACACGGTTTCCGATCTGAAAGCGATCTTCGAATACCTCGAGGACTGCCGCCTGTACGCGCGTCTGTCAGAGCAGGAGCAGGCGCTTCTTGACCGCGGCATGGAAGCGCAGGCAAGCCGCGGCCGCCAGGTCTGGAAGGCGCTTTTGCGCCTCATGGACGAAATGGCCGACCTTCACGGCAGCCAGCGCCTGGAAAGAGCCCTGCTGATCGACGAGATCGAAGCCGGGCTCAGCGCGACCACGCTTCGCACCCTGCCGCCGGACAGCGAATCGGTGCTGTGCGCCCAGTGCGGCAATTCCGCTGCCGAAGGGCTGGACGCGGTTTTTGTGCTGGGACTGAACGAGGGCGTGCTCATGCCCGCCGGCGAAGCGCTGATCACGGACGACGAGCGGACGGCGCTTGAAAAAAAGGAAGAAGTATACATCGGCCTTGACGCAGACGGGCGGGACGACATGAAAAAGCTGGACCTGTACAGCGCCATGTGCGCCGCCGAAGGGCATCTGTACCTGACGCGGGCCGCGGCCAGCCAGGCCGGGGAGGCCAGACAGCCGCACGCCTACTGGAACCGGCTCAGGCGCATGTTCCCTTCAACGCTCGACGAGGGCTCCACGATCGCGCGGGAGGAAAGCACGGACGGTCTGGGGCCGCTGAGCCTTGTCAGCGCGGCGGACGAAATCGCCCTGCGCTTCGCACGAGGGGAGGCCCTTGAGGGCCCGTGGCTGGACGCGTGGCGCGCTGTTTGCAGAGAAAGAAGCGACCTTGCGCAGAAGCTGATCGCCGCCTTTTCCAAGCGTGAGGCCAGGCCGCTGAACCGCGAGATCACGGGGCGGCTGTTCATGGAAAACACCATGAGCGTTTCACGCCTTGAAAGCTTTGCTGCCTGCCCTTACCGGCATTTCGTGGAATACGGCCTGCGCCCACAGCGCAAAAAAGAATGGGACCTGAGGCGCACGGAGATCGGCAGTTTTTATCACGACGCCATCGAAGGCATCACACGCCTGCTGCCCGGCCTTGAAAACTGGCCGCAGGTCAGCCGGGAAACGACCGACCGCCTGGTCGAACAGGAAGCGGGGAGGATTTTTTCCGCCTGGTTTGGTGAAAAGGCGGAGGAAAGCGCCCGTGTAAAGGCCGCCGGCGAAAAATACGTGCGCATCCTCAAGCGCACGGCGTGGATGTTCACAAAGGGCGCGCAGGTTTCCGCCTTTACCACGGCGGGGCAGGAAATCATGTTCGGCTATGCGGATGAAAAGAGCCTTCCCGCGGTGGAGCTTACGCTTGCGGACGGCCGGCGTGTGCTTTTGCAGGGCCGCATCGACCGCATCGACCGCTACGTGGGCGACGAAGGGGTTTATCTTCGGGTCGTGGACTACAAGTCCGGCCAGAAAGAGCTCAAGCCCTCGGAAATCTATTACGGCACGCAATTGCAGCTGCTTTTGTACCTGTACGCGGCCCTGAAAGCCTACGAAGACGCATCCCCTGCCGGCGCGTATTACATGTTTTTCCGGGATCCCCTTCTGAAAGACATCGACCCGGAGGACAAGCGCCTTGCCGAGGAAGCGCTCGCCAAGAAGCTGCACCTTTCCGGCATATCGCTCAGGGACGCGCGCATTCTGGAGAAAATGGACAGCGCCGCCCCGCCGCTCACGCTGGATGTGATGCTGAAAAAGGACGGCGATTTTCTGAAAAACAAGCCGCTCGCCGCCCTTGACGACATGGCGCGCCTGATCGCCCACGCGCGGGAAACGGCGCGCAGGCTCTGCGTCGCCATGCGCGGCGGCAGGATCGCCCCGGAACCCCTCGCCGTCAAAGACCGCATCCCCTGCGACGCCTGCGATTTCCGCGCTGTATGCCGTCTGGAAACGCGCAGAATCAACCGACGGGAGGACATGAAATTCGACGATCTTCTTTCCCGTCTCCGCCAGGAAGCGTTCCCGGATACTTGACGAACCGCGCTTTTGATGATAGACTTTATTTGGTTGATTGCGGGCGTGCCCGCAGCAAAATCCATGATGGGAGATAGACAAATGGACAGGATCAAAACTTTGGAAACCCGTGATCTGTGTGAAAGCGCCAAAAAGGGCGGCTGCGGCGAATGCCAGACCTCCTGCCAGTCCGCGTGCAAGACTTCCTGCGGCGTTGCCAACCAGAAGTGCGAAAACAACGAGCAGAAGTAATGCTGTCTTCCCCGCTCTGTGAGCGGGACACGGCGCGGTCGGCCGGGACACGGCTGACAACAAAGAGGCGGCCTTCGGGGCGGCCTCTTTTTCACTCATTCTGAAAGGGCAAAAAAGAACGGTTCAAAGGGTCCCCGGCCCTGCGATCGCCCGCGGCTTTTTCATTTCAACCTCGGAAAGGGCTTTTACCATATGATACACCAGTTTCAGCTCAACGGATACAACATCGTCATGGACACCTGCTCCGGCGCCGTCCACGTGGTGGACGAGGTGGCCTACGACGCCATCGGCATGTTTGAAAAATGCTCAGAAGACGAAATCGTCGGCGCCCTCCTGCAAAAATACCATGACCGGGCGGACGTAACCAGGGAAGACCTGCTGGCTCTGCTTTCGGACATTCAGGCGCTGAAGGACCAGGGCAAGCTGTTTTCCGAGGACGATTATGAGGAGATGGCCGGCGCCCTGAAGGAGCGCAGCGGAAACATCGTCAAAGCCCTGTGCCTGCACGTGGCGCATACCTGCAACCTGAACTGCTCTTATTGCTTCGCGAGCCAGGGAAAATATCACGGCGAGCGGGCGCTCATGTCCTTTGAGGTGGGAAAGCAGGCGCTGGATTTTCTGATCGCCAATTCGGGCAGCCGGCGCAACCTGGAAGTGGACTTTTTCGGCGGCGAGCCGCTGATGAATTTTGACGTCGTCAAACGCCTTGTCGCCTACGCGCGGGAGCGGGAAAAGGAATGCAGAAAGCATTTCCGCTTTACGCTCACCACCAACGGCATGCTGATCGACGACGACGTGATCGACTTTGTCAACCGCGAATGCGACAACGTGGTGCTGAGCCTTGACGGGCGAAAGGAAATCCACGACCGGCTGCGGGTGGATTACTTAGGGCGCGGAAGCTATGACGTGATCGTGCCGAAATTCAAGCGCCTGGTGGAAAAACGCGGCGGTACGCGGTATTACATGCGCGGCACCTTTACCCACGCAAACCCCGATTTCACCAGGGATCTTTTCCACATGGCGGACCTTGGCTTTACGGAACTTTCCATGGAGCCGGTGGTGGCGGCGATGGACGACCCTGCCGCGCTGACAAAAGAGGATATCGAAATCGTCAAAGGCGAGTATGAAAAGCTCGCTGCCGAAATGCTGCGCCGCCGCCGGGAAGGACGCCCCATCACGTTCTATCATTACATGCTCGACCTGAAAGCCGGCCCCTGCATTTACAAACGCCTGAGCGGCTGCGGAAGCGGCACGGAATACATGGCCGTGACCCCCTGGGGCGACCTTTACCCCTGCCACCAGTTCGTCGGCGAGGAAAAGTGGCGCATGGGCGACGTATGGCAAGGCGTGACGAACACCGCCCTGCGCGAAGAATTCCGCGCCTGCAACGTGTACGCCCGCGAGGAATGCCGCGACTGCTGGGCACGCCTGTACTGCTCCGGCGGCTGCGCTGCGAACGCCATGCACGCGACCGGTTCCATCCGCGGCGTATACAAAAGCGGCTGCGAACTTTTCAAAAAGCGCATCGAATGCGCCGTGATGATGCAGGCAGCCATCGCGGAAGAAACCGACGCGGAAGGCAATACCCCATGAGCGCCACGCCCATTGCGGATTTCGTGCGCGCCTATGCCGCTTCCGGCACCGCAAGGCAGCATATGCCCGGACACAAGGGCCGCGGCGATACGGGCGCGGAGGCGTTTGACATTACGGAGATCGCCGGCGCGGACGCGCTATACGAGGCAAATGGAATCATCCGCGAAAGCGAACGGAATTATGCCGCGCTCTTTGGCGCGGGCGCTTCCATATATTCAGCAGAGGGCTCCAGCCAGTGCATCCGCGCCATGGTGCACCTTGCCGCAAGCTGCGGGCGCGGGCGCACGCTGCTCGCCGCCCGGAACGCGCACAAGGCTTTCATTTACGCCTGCGCCCTTGCGGACGCGTCCGTCCGCTGGCTGTACCCGGAAGGGGACAGCGACTCGGTCTGCGCGTGCCCGGTGAACAGACAGACGCTTGCCATGACCCTGGACGCCATGCCGGAAAAGCCCTGCGCGGTCTACCTGACCAGCCCCGATTACCTCGGCGGCATGCAGGATCTTAAAGGCGTCGCGGAGGTATGCCATGCCCGGGGCGTGCCGCTGATGGTCGACAACGCACACGGCGCGTACCTGCGCTTCCTTTCGCCCTCCCTCCATCCGATGGCGCTCGGCGCGGATATGTGCTGCGATTCCGCGCACAAAACCCTTCCCGCGCTGACGGGCGCGGCGGTGCTGCACCTGAGGGACGGAAGCGAGGAAAGCGTGCGCACAGCCCGCGCGGCGATGGCGCTGCACGGCTCCACGTCCCCTTCCTACCTGATCCTTCAAAGCCTCGACCGCCTCTGCGCATTGACGGCGGATGCCTACGCGAAGAACGTCAGCGCCTGTTGCGCCATGGCGGATGAAGCGCGTAAACGGCTCTGGCAGAACGGCTGGACGACCCTGCCTTCCGACCCGCTCCGCCTAACCGTGCAGGCCGCGGACAGGATGGACGGCTTTGCAATGGCGCGCGCACTTCGCAGGCACGGCGCCGAATGCGAATACGCCGACCGCGGTCACCTGGTCTGCATGCTGACCTGGCAAAACACCCCTGAGGAGGTCCTGCGCATCCCGCAGGCGCTCGGCAGGGCGCCGGGGCGCCCGCAAAAGCGCGCGCTGCCCCCGTTTCGGGGCGAAGCGGTCCTGTCCATCCGCGAGGCCGTGTTTGCAAAGGACGAGGTAATCCCGGTTTCAAGCGCCGTGGGCCGCGTCTGCGCATCGCCAACCGCTTCCTGCCCGCCGGCTGTTCCGATCGTCTGTGCGGGGGAAAGGATCACGCGCGAAGCGGCGGCGCTGCTTGAAGCCGAAGGCATCAATACCATCAGCGTGGTGCGATAAGACGCCGCATATTTCTGTACGGCGGAACGAAAGGAAGAACGACATGAAAGCGGGAACGAAATGGATTCTGACGCTTGCCGCGCTTGGCATTTTCACACTCTTTGCCGCGCAGGCCGAGGAAACGCGTCTTGTGGTCGAGGGCGGGGACAGAACGCTGTACCGAAACGGGCAGGAATACATCGTCGCCGAATGCACCCTTGAGGGCCTTCAGGCGGGCGAAAAACCGGTATGGAACCTGCTCTCGGACGCTTCTGAGACGCCGGTCATGGATTTGAAGGTGGATGAAAACGGGAAAGCCACGGTTTTCCTGACCACAGAGAACGGCCTTCCGGAAAACGGCGAATATGTGAGCATGATCGCCTGCTCCGCCGGGAATTTCGACGACGTAGCACTCCTCTCCGTGCGCCTTGAGGACGCGCCCATGGGGCCGCTCTGGGAGCTTGCCGGAATGGAGACGGAATACCGGATCGGCGAAGGCGATACCGTCGTCATCCGCCCCATGACGGATCCAAAGGGCTGGTCCATCCCGGGCGAGGAAACCGTATTCACCCTTGAAAGCATCGCCACGGAGCTTGGCGTGCCCTGCGACGAAAGCACCGTCGCCGTATCCCGGGAAGGGGACGAAATATCCCTCACCTTCCTTCGCGGCGGGATCTACGAGGCCCGGTTTGCGTATACCTGCGCCAATTTCCACATGAAACACGCAGCAAAGGTCACCGTGCGCATGAGCGACGGAACCGAGCCCGTGTCCGCCCTCCCGGACGCCATCCATATGCTTGACAGGCAGATCTACACCTACGCCGGCGAGCCCTTTCAGGTGACCGCGGTGCCGGAGCCCGCAGACGAACTTCCGGACAGCGCCGTTGTGCGCAGCGAGATCCGCTTTAACGGGCAATGGCAGCAGGCGGGCGAAATGAGCCTGAGCAGCGTCTTTTCCATCGAGAACGTTGGCATCTATCCCTGCATGTACCGCCTGATCATCGGAAGCACGGCCCTTGAAGCGCCGTTTTATGTGATCGTATCCCCCGAAGGAAAGCTTCTGAATGTCCCGGAGGATATCACGGTGGAAAACCGTTACCCCACCTGGGCCAAAGACGGCGCGGTGATGGACAACGGATTCACCGTGGACGGATATCACGTTTCCTGGCGCGTATCGGCCTTTCACGACGGCGAGCTCGTTGACGACCAGCGCGGCGTGGACGATTCCGCCTATACGCCCATCACGCTCACGCCCGGACAGTGGCGCTTTGTGCTGACCGCCTCCGATGACCTGGGGCACACGAAAACCGAAGAAGCTTCTCTCGTGTGCGGAGGAGAAATGCCGCCCCTTTCGTCCGGGGAGATCACCGTTTCCCTCCTGTCTCCCGGAAAATACCAGGCAAAACTCAGCCTTGAAGGCGGCAGCGGCCGGCCGGACACGGAATGGACGCTGACGGAAAGCTTCCTTGGAGGGAACGAAAACGATATCCTCACCTGGCGGACGGAGGGCGTGACGGAATGCGAATTTGCCTGTCCTGCGTCCGGCGCTTTCCGGCTGAAGGCAAAAGTTACGGACGGAGACATGGAAGCGCTGAGCTTCAGCCCCACCTTCACCCTGCAGGACGAAACCGTATCGCGTGAAAAGGAAGTGCGCCTGCCCGCGGACTGCGTGACGCTGGACACGCGCGTCTTCATTCCCCGCGTCGCCACCTCCATCGTGTGCAACGAAGGACTTGAAGCCATCGAAAGCGGCGTGGTGCCCAACGCGAAGATCCTTTGGATTTACATTCCAAAGAGCGTGATTTTCATCGCGCCGGACGCGTTTGATGGCTGTTCCGCCGCCCTCACCATCGCCGCTCCCTATGAAAGCTATGCCGCGCAGTACGCCGTGGAACACGGGATCCTGCTGGATATCCGGGAGCGTGCGGACTGAACTTTTCAGCGCCTGAACATGTGTTCAGGCGTTTTTCAACGGAAGTGTTTTCGCACTTTTAAGAATCTGTTTCCGTTATATGCTAAAAGTGCTTCTTTGTATGAATATAATGTAAAATCTGGTTCTTGGGCGCCTTGAACGCTGGGCAAACCCCCTTGGTTGTGGTATGATGGTACGGGGAATTTTGCCCCATACGCCTTTTTGCAGGAGGAGAAAGCAATGAACATCAAACGAAAGCTTCTTGCGGTGCTGTGCATATGCGCGCTGCTGTTCGCGTGTACGGCGCAGGCGGCCGAAATAAATTACGGCTACGGCTATGTCAGCCAGGTGCTGACCTATTTCCGCAAGGCGCCGTCCACCAATGCGGGTTACTATACGCAGCTCAATAAGGGCACCCGCGTGCTTGTGACCGGCAGCGACGGGCAATTTTATAAAGTTACCTACAACGGCCAGAACGGCTATATCATGAAGACCTGCATCTCCGACACCCCGGTTGCCGGCGCGAACAACGCAAACGCGAACGCGAACGCCTGGACAGGCAACCGCACCGGCTACATTTCCGAGGTGAAGGTGTATTTCCGCAAGGCGCCGAACACCATGGCGGAATATTATTACCAGCTTGACAAAGGCACCAAGGTCACCGTGACCGGCCAGAGCGGGCTTTTCTATCAGGTGAGCTACAACGGCATCTCGGGCTATGTCATGAAGACCTGCCTGAGCTTTTCCGCTGTGCAGACCGCGGCGCAGACAACCACCGCGACCCCTGCGACCGCAGCGGCTCCCCGCACGGCCTACCTGTCGCTGGACAAGGTGTATTTCCGCACCGCGCCTTCCACGGGCGCTTCCTTCCACTGCCAGCTGAGTCTGGGAACCCAGGTAACCGTGACCGGTGAAAGCGGCATGTTCTACGCCGTTACCTACGGCGGCATGAACGGCTACATCATGAAGAACTGCATCACCTTCACCCGCCCGAACGCAACGGTGCAGCCCGGCAGCATCTGGAACACGTCCAGGATCGGCTATATCAGCGAACAGCTTGTCTATTTCCGCAAAGCGCCTTCCACCGACGCGGGCTTCTACACCCAGCTTGCCAAGGGGACAGAAGTGACTGTGACCGGTGAAAGCGGCAACTTCTATAAGGTGACCTACGGCGGCGTTTCCGGCTATATCATGAAAAACTGCCTGAAGCTGTCCGAAGCAAACAACGGCAACAACGGAACGGATTATCCCATCGCGCGCACGGGCTATATTTCCCAGCCCCTGACCTATTTCCGCAAAGCGGCCTCTACGGACGCGGGCTTTCACATGCAGCTGAACATCGGCACGGCTGTGAGCGTGACCGGTGAAAACGGCAATTTCTACAAGGTCAGTTACGCCGGCCTGAGCGGCTTCATCATGAAGTACTGCATTTCCTTCACCGCGCCACTGACGTCAGCGCCCGTCCTGACCCCCGTACCCACGACCACGCCCATTCCCGGCGGCGACACCCTGTACGCCGTGCCGAGGACGGGTTATGTGACCATCGACAGCGTGTATTTCCGCATGCAGGCGAGCATTACCAGCGGCTTTTACCGCCTGCTTGACAAAAACTACATCGTTACCGTAACCGGTGAAAACGGCAATTTCTACAAGGTCAATTACGGCGGCAACAGCGGCTATGTGATGAAGACCTATATCACCTTCACCGCGCCTTCCGCGACTGCCGTTCCCGGCAGCGACACCCTGTACACCGTGAGCCGCACGGGCTATATCACCATGGACAGCGTGTATTTCCGCCTGGCCGCGACAACATCTTCCGGTTCCTACGGCATGCTCAACAAGAATACCGCCGTTACCGTGACCGGTGAAAACGGCAATTTCTACAAAGTGACCTACGGCGGACACAGCGGCTATGTGATGAAGCCCTTCGTCACCTTCACCGCGCCTTCCACGACTGCTGTTCCCGGCGGCGACACCAACTGGGCCACCTCCAGAACCGGCTATGTCACCCTGAACGACGTGTACTACCGTACCGCCGCCTCCACCACCGCCGGCTCCTACGGCTTCCTGGCCAAGAACACGGTCGTCACCGTGACCGGTGAAAACGGCAATTTCTACAAGGTCAATTACGGTGGACGCAGCGGTTATGTGATGAAACCCTACATCACCTTCACGGCACCGTCCGTGACCGCGGTTCCCGGCGGCGACACCAACTGGGCCACCTCCAGAACCGGCTATGTCACCCTGA
>CAMOIA010000011.1 GCA_946615785.1 uncultured Clostridia bacterium | reverse complement strand
CCAGGGCGGAAATACGCCGCTTGTGCGTCAGCTCCGCCAGCGGGTTCGGCTGATCCATGAACTGGCTCAGCTGGGAACTGCCGAAAAATTCTTTGATGGCCGCCGAAACCGGGCGGATGTTGATCAGCTCGCCGGGCTTGATATCGTTCGCGTCCTGAATGGCCATGCGCTCGCGCACGACGCGCTCAAGGCGGCTCATGCCGATGCGCACCTGGTTCTGCAACAGCTCGCCCACGCTGCGCAGCCTGCGGTTGCCGAGGTGGTCGATATCGTCCGTGGTGCCAAGGCCGTAGGGCAGGCCCATGAGATAGCTCATGGAAGCGACGATGTCGTCGATAATGATGTGCTTGGGCACGAGGCGCTGCGCGTTCTCGCGCACGACCTGTTTGAGGTCTTCCTCGGGAACGCCGTCGATGACCTCCATGAGGGTCGGATAATGCACCATTTCAAGGATGCCGGCTTCCTTGGGATCGAAAGGAAGATACGGCGCTGCGTCGCAGAAATTGTTGCCGACGACGCGCACGACGGTACCGTCCTCGCATTTGATCTCCACGGAATTCACGCCCGCGTTCTGCACCCTGACGGCCATGTCGGGGCTGATGGTCTCCCCCGCGCGCACGAGCACTTCGCCCGTCGCGCCGTCGACGATGTCCTGCGCGCTCACCTGGTTGCGAATGCGCGTACGGATGCCGAGCTTCTTATTAAACTTATACCGTCCGACGCGCATCAGGTCATAGCGCTTCGGATCAAAGAAAAGGGACCTGAGCAGCGACCTGGCGCCGTCCTCCGTCGGAGGCTCGCCGGGCTTTTGCCGCTTGTAGATTTCAAGCAGCGCCTGGGTGGTGTTCTTGGTGGAATCCGCCTTTTCGATCGTCGTGCGCAGGCGCTCTTCGTCGCCCAGCAGGTCGAAAATCTCCTGATCGGTTCCATAGCCCAGCGCGCGCAGAAGAAGGGTCGCGGGCAGCTTGCGGGCGCGGTCGATGCGCACCCAGAGGACATCGTTGGAATCGGTTTCGTATTCCAGCCACGCGCCGCGGTTCGGGATAACCTGCGCGGAGAAAAGGTGCTTGCCGGCCTTGTCGATCAGCACGTCATAATAAGCACCGGGCGACCGCACCAACTGGGATACGATCACGCGCTCGGCGCCGTTGATAATGAAGGTTCCGTGCTCTGTCATCAGCGGAAAATCGCCCATGAAGACCTCGGATTCCTTGATTTCACCGGTCTCACGGTTTTTCAGACGCACATACACCTTGAGCGGAGCAGCATAGGTCAAGTCACGTTCACGGCAGCGTTCGACACTGTTCTTGGGCGTTGAATCCAGAGAGTAATCGACGAATTCCAGCACAAGATTATCGCTGTAATCTGTGATGGGCGAGACATCCGCCAGGACTTCTTTCAGATCGTCGGTCAGAAAATGCTTGTAGGAATTTTTCTGCACCTCGATCAGGTTCGGCATGTTCAGGACTTCATCGATGCGCGAGAAGCTCATTCTCTTGCGCAGCTTCCCCATTTGGACCTCGTGCACCATAAATGCTATCACCCCTTTATTGCTGCCCGACACGGCTGCATCCGGAGATCAGAGGCCCAAAAATGGGCATAACATCCCCGCATCATACCAATATCGATGCAATCATAAATACTATCACAAATTTTACAAGCGGTCAAGCATTCTTTTCCTGTTTTTTGATCGTTTTCTTCAATTTTTCCTGCCGCCGGTTTTTCCGGCATTCTGCAGGCCGGAAACAGACGGGCAAAAGCCCCTGAAAGCGCAAAACGCCGGAGGCACGTTCTGCGCCTCCGGCATGTCTGTATTCGCAGTGCGTTTTATCCCTTGACCGCACCGGCGATGAAGCTGTCCTGGATCTGCCGGCTGAGGAAGAGATACGCGATCAGCGTCGGCAGCGTCGCCAGGGCCAGCGCCGCGCCGATCGGCCCCCATTCGGTCGTGTACTGCCCGCTCAGGCTCTGAATGCCGACGGGCAGCGTCTTGTACGCTTCCTTGCTGATGAAAACCGTCGCGAACATCAGTTCGTTCCAGCTCTGCAGGAAGGTGTATATGCCCACCGTCGAAACCGCGGGCATCATCAGCGGGGCGATGACGCGGAAAAAAATGCCCCAGACGCCGCAGCCGTCAAGGAAGGCCGCCTCGTCAAGGTCATAGGGGATGTCCCCCATGAAGCCCGTAGCGATCAGGATGGCCATGCTGAGCGAGAACGCCGAATAGCTGATGATCAGCGCCCAGCGGGTGTTGAGCATGCCGATCCGGGAGAAGGTCGTATACAGGGGCACGATGGCCGCGTGGATCGGGATGGTTAAGCCCAGCATGAAAAACTTGTTCATGCGCTTGCGGCCCTTCCAGTGCAGGCGGGTGATGGCGTAGGTCGCCATGACCGCGGCGATCAGGGTGATGGCGATGGTGACGACGGTCACGATGATGCTATTAAGGAAATACTGGCCCATGTGGCCCACGTTCAGCGCGCGCGTGTAATTGCTCCACACCCATTCCCGCGGAAGCCCCATGACGTTTTCGCCGAAGATTTCGTTGTTGGTTTTCAGCGAGAACGTGAACATCCAGTACACCGGGAACAGGCAGATGACCGCCCAGACGATGAGGCCGATCTGCGCGAGCACGTCCGTCCACCTGAAGCGGTGCTGCATCACCTCGGGGATTCCCTTTGCACGGCTGTCGCGCTTCCGCTGGCCTGTCTGATTCCTTTTGGGAAGAATTTCTTTATCCATTTACTTTTCCTCCTTGAACGCAAGGTTGATCAGAAGGGCAAACACAAAGCAAAGCACGATCAGCATCACGGCGATGGTGGAGCCCATGCCGTAGCGGTTCCGCAGGAACAGAAGGTTGATCATCAGCGTGCTTGGCAGCTCGGTCGCGTGCATCGGCCCGCCGTTTGTAAGGACGTAGATCATGTCGAAGGATTTGAGCGACCCCGTCACCGCGAAGATCACGCTCACGCGCAGGATCGGGCGGATATAGGGAATGATGATGTACCAGCTCACCTGGGCAGGCGTACAGCCGTCGAGCATCGCAGCCTCGTTGAGCTCGGCGGGCATTCCCTTGATGCCGGCGTACATCAGCAGCATATGATAGCCCACATACTGCCACAGAATCGGCACGAGGCACGCGCCCATGGCGGTGTTCTTGTCGCCGAGCCAGATGCGCGTCCAGCTGTCAAGGCCGAGAGAACGCAAAAGCGCGTTCAGAACGCCGTATTCCGGGTTGTAGACCTTGATCCACAATTGGCCGATGACCACGGAAGAAATGAGCACCGGCATGAAAAAAATGGCCAGATACCATCTTTCTCCTTTGATATGCTGGCTCAGCTTCAGTGCGAGGATCAGCGCGAAGGGCAGCTGGATACAGACAGAGAGCACGGCCAGCAGCATGGCATTCTGGAGCGCCCGCGAAATATTGATGGACCGGCTCGTGAACAGCTCCACATAGTTTTTGAAGCCGATATACGTCGGCGTGGAAAGGCCGTTCCAGTCCATGAGGCTGTACACGAAGGACATGACGATGGGCGCGATCAGAACGCCCAGGAACAAAATCAGCGCGGGCAGCAGGAACAGAAAAATGTTCAGCTTATAGCTAAATGGTCTTTTCATCCTCTGTGCTCCCTTTCATGGAATGAAAGGAGGCAGCCCCCTCGGGGCGATCCCGGACGGAGCTGCCTCCCATGCAATGCCTGGGAATTACTTCATGTCAGCGTCAATGCCCTCGGCAAATTCGTTGGCGTTGAGCGCCAGGAAGTACGCCTGCTGCACATAGTCAAGGTAGGTGTTGGCAGCGTCGGCGGAGAGGAAGTTGTCGCCGAAGAGCACCATGCCCACGGCGTTGTTGGCAATTTCGACCACCTGGGCGACCAGGTCGGAAACCTGGGCTTCAGGATCCGCGGCCCAGCAGGGCAGGTTGGCGCCGGACTTGTAGTCCGCGTCGCTCATGGCGCGGCCGAGCTCGAAGGCGGCGGTGGCAGCCAGTTCGGGATTTTCGGTGGTGACGGCAACGGCCAGGGTGTTGTTGGGGCCGCCGATCAGTTCATACAGGGAGGCGTTGTCGGGATTGAGCACCGGGAACAGGCCGGCCTTGAAGGAAGCTGCGTTTTCGGACTTGGAGATGTCGCCGCAGTTCCAGGAGCCGTTCTGATAGAAAGCGTACTTGCCGGCGATGAAGTTGTTCTTCACTTCGTCGTTGCCAAGCGCGGCGGCGTTGGGATCGAAGTAGCCCTTCTTCACCATATCCTGGAAGGCGTCGACGGCGGCGATGATGCCTTCGTCGTTCCAGCTGGCACGGCCCTCATAGATGTCGATCAGCTTCTGGGTGCCGACGGACTTGATCATCAGGGGCTCGAGGTATTCGGTGAGGCACCAGGTTTCCTTGCCGGAAACGCCGAACGGGGTGATGCCCGCCGCAAGCAGATCGTCGCAGCACTTCTGCATGTCTTCGTAGGTCTCCGGGATGTGATCCCAGCCGGCCTGCGCGAGCAGATCCATATTGGCGAAGAGCACGACCATGCTCATGGTGTAGGGCACGCCGTAGAGCTTGCCGTCATAGGAAGCGTTGGCGCACATATTGCGGGCCAGTTCGGCTTCATAGGCGGGATAGTAGTCTTCCAGGCACAGCACGCGGCTGGGTTCGGCGTTCACGAAGTCGCCAAGGAAGCTCATGCCCCAGGTGAAGAAGATGTCCGGGAGGTCGGAGAACGCGTTCATCGCGGCCTTGATCTTGGTCTTGTACTGTTCGTTCTGGGTGGGTTCATGCACGATCTTGACGCCGGGGTGCGCTTCTTCAAACGCGGCGATGGCGTCGATGAAGCTCTGGTAACTGGAATCGCTCTCAACGGCGATGGACCAGAGGGTCAGGGTTTCCTCTGCGAACGCGGGGACCAGGGACAGCAGCATCATTGCCGCAACGGCCAGAGCAAGCAGTTTCTTCATGAAATGTTTCCTCCTTCAGTTTGGTAAATAAGTACCGGTGTTTCCATCCTCCCGGGAACGGAGCCTCAGACAGGAAGCACCTCCCTTTGCTTCCGCTTGGGCCTTTGTTCCAAGGAGCATGCAGGAACCTGATTCAATTGACGGGCACGACGTCATAGGGGTAGGCGACCGTAAGAAGCCCGTCTTCACGAAGGGTATAATAGCACAGGGTATCTGCGAACACACCCCCGTAATTCAAAAGGAAGGTACCCGCGTCTTCATCCACGGTATACTGTCCCGCGAACGCGCCGTCCTCAAGGAAATACCCGTCCGGGGTAAACGCGAAGCTCGAACCGCTGTTTACGCCCTTCCAGACGCCAAAGAGCCCCGCCAGTTCGGTATGACCCGTTTTTTCAAAAACCGTTTCCGGATAAATATACACAGCCTCGTCCGTCACAAGGTAGCGAAGGACAGCGCTTTCATCATCATTGCGCAGGGCAAGGAAACCTTCCTGATCCTCCCACGCATACTGTTTTCCGAAATACACGCACGTTCCGTCTGCATTGACGCTCAGAACCGGCGTTTTGGGGTCATGCGCGTACGCCCATGTGCCCTCCAGCGGGCATGTACCGGCCACAGCCGCAGAGACCAGAAAACAAATGAAAACAAAAATAAACGTCTGCACCAGTTTTCGCACGCGCACAGCCATCTCCCCCGGCCCTTGAGCCGGATCTGCATTCCAAAAACGTTTTCGTTGTTTTTACTCTACCACGCGTCCCGCCCCTTGTCAAGCGCAAATACGCGCCTTTCATATCCATTCATTGCTCATTTGTTGTCCTGCATGCGGTATATGCAAAGTACTGAATTGACTTTTTTCCGCTTTCATGATATAAGTAAGGAGGTTAATTTTATGATCTTCATCAAAAGCCTTAAGGATGGTGACACTTATGGCAAAAACACGCAAAGACGCCTATAAACGTCTTACCCATATTGCGATCGTGCTTGCGGTGCTCGCGCTGATTTTCGGCGGCGCCTGGTTTTTCCTGGACAGCCAGTCCAAATCCCAGCTGACAAGCGCCCAGAACGCGGTGGAGCAGACCAATTCCGAGCTTGTGCGCCAGCACAGCGAGGCCGTTGCGGAATACCAGGCCACCCTTGCGACCAACAGCGTCGTCGAGCGGCCGCAGCCCAACGGCATCGGGCTTGAAGTGGTCGATCTGACCGGCTTCGCGCTCACCTCCCCAAGGACCGTCACGGTCACGCGCAACGAGCTGCTTGAAGGCGGCATGCTGCTTTTGAACCGCTGGCATTCCCTGCCGAGCGATTTCCCCGAAGAGCACATCGTCTCCATCCTCAGCGTCAGCAAAACCATCCCCGTTTCCGGCTCCAGCGTGCGCCTCTTCCCCGTCGCGATCGACGCCATCACCGAAATGCTGAACGCCGCGGCGGAAGACGGGTTTGAAAACTACCTCATCGAAGAGGGCTACCGCACGATGGCCCAGCAGACGGAAAACTATCAGAAGGAAGAAGCCAAGTATACAAGCCGCCTTACCGGCGACGCGCTGATCGAAAAAGTGATCCAGAGCGTCAATTATCCCGGCACCAGCGAATACCAGAGCGGCTTTTCCTTCCGCATTCACAAATGGCGCAAGGACGACAGCGCCTTCAACGCCGAAAAATTCGAGGCCAGCGGCCACAGCGACTGGCTGCTTGACAACGGCTGGCGCTACGGCATCATCTTCCGCTTCCCGGTGATCGGCTATCCGAACACGAGCGTCGTGGACAAATCCTTCAAAACGGGCGAAAGCAAGCGGCTCAGGATCTACCGCTACGTCGGAAAGGCCAACGCCGCCGTCATGCACAGCATGGACTTCTGCATGGAGGAATACATCGAATACCTTGCGCAGCACCCGCACATCGCCGTTTATGAGGACGGCGTGCTCAAATACGAAATCGTGCGCACATCCGGCGGCGACACCACGGCTGACGTGAACGTGTCCGTCACCTCAAACTGCGTATCCTACACGGCTTCAACGGACAATATGGGCGGCATCATCGTCGCGATGGAATACTGAGGAGGTGCAAGTCATGAGCGAAGTTTTTCATCCAAAGTTCACCATCCTGCTCGAAAACGGCGGCGAAATCCGCGGAGAACTCTACCCTGAATACGCGCCCCAGTCGGTCGGCAATTTTTCGGCGCTCGCCAATTCCGGCTTCTACGATTCGCTGACCTTCCACCGGGTCATCCCCAATTTCATGATTCAGGGCGGCTGCCCCAGGGGTAACGGCACCGGCAATCCCGGATACAGCATCAAGGGCGAATTTGCAAACAACGGCATCCCCAATCCCATCAAGCACACCTACGGCGTGATCAGCATGGCCCGCAGCATGCTGCCGGATTCCGCCGGCTCCCAGTTCTTTATCATGGTCGCGGCGGCGCCGCATCTGGACGGCAATTACGCCGCGTTCGGCAAGGTGCTTGAGGGCATGGAATACGTCGAAAAAATCGTCATGCTGCCCAGGGACGCAAACGACAAGCCCCTCACCCCCGCCGTCATCAAAAGCATCCGCGTGGACACGGAAGGGCATAATTATCCCTTCGATCAATATTAATGGATGAAACAAACATGCCGAACAAAGAAGTACAGACCTATTCCCTGAAACTGGCGGGGCGCAATTACACCATTCGCAGCGCAGACTCCGCCGAGCACGTCCGGCGTCTGGCCGTTTACACCGACCGCCGGCTTTCCGAAACCCTGAAATCCAATTTCGTCGGCCGCGACGACGCCGCGGTGATCACCGCGCTCTCCCTTGCCGACGAGCTGCTCACCGCGCAGGATGAAATCACGCGCCTGCGCAGGCAGCTGTACCTTGTTCAAAAGAAAACCGCCTCCGAAGCCGATCCTGTGGCCCAGCCCCCGAAGGAATAGGCGCGAAGCGGCGCAACGGGTGGGTCACCATCCGTTTTTTGTTTTCCCCCTTCCCCGCCACTTTAGCAAATGCCGGTCCTTACGTTCCAAACAAGGAGTGAAAGCATGAACAGCCGCGCACTGAAAGTGCTCGAATTTGACAAAATCGTAAAACTGCTCGCCGCCTGCGCGCAGAGCGACAGCGGCAAGGCCTGCTGCCTGGCCCTTGAGCCCTCCAGCAGCCTTGAGGACATTCGCCTTCTGCAGCAGGAAACCGAAGAAGCCGTCATTACCATCACCTACATCGGCCAGAACCCCATGCAGGCCTTTTCGGACGTGTCCGATTACGTCCACCTCGCCGAAAAAGGGGCCACCTGCTCCCCCGGCGTGCTGCTTTCCATCGCGTCGCTGCTAAGGTGCGCCGAATCCGTGCGGCAGACCCTGGTGACAGACCGGGAGAATACCCCCCTCATCACCTCCATGGCCTCCCTTCTGCAGCCGCTGCATTCGCTCAGCGAAGAAATCACAAGCGCCATCATCAGCCAGGACGAGATTTCCGACCACGCCAGTCAGGAGCTCGCCGATATCCGCCGCCACATCCGCATCTGCAACGAGCGCATCAAGGACAAGCTGACCCAGATGACACACGGAAGCGCGTACGCGAAATACCTGATGGAGCCCATCGTCACCATCCGCAACAACCGCTACGTGCTGCCGGTCAAACAGGAATACCGCCAGCAGGTGCCCGGCCTGGTTCACGATCAGAGCGCCACCGGCGCAACCCTCTACATCGAACCCATGGCCGTGGTGGATCTCGGCAACGATCTCAAGGAATGGCACGCCAAGGAGCGAAACGAGATCGAGCGCATTCTGGCGGCGCTGTCCGCAAGGGTGAGCGGCTCCGCCGCGCAGATCCTGAGCAATATCGAGCTTCTGACCAGGCTGGACTTTATCTTCGCCAAGGGCGAATACGCCCGGAACCTGCACGCGGTCGAACCGAAGATGAACACGGAAGGCCGCATCCGTCTCAACCGCGCCCGCCATCCCCTGATTCCGCCGGATGCCGTCGTGCCCTCCACCCTCTGGCTCGGCGACCTGTTCACGACCCTTGTGATCACCGGCCCGAACACCGGCGGCAAAACCGTCACGCTCAAGACCATCGGCCTTTTCTGCCTGATGGCCCAGGCCGGTCTCCACATCCCAGCCGATCTCGGCAGCGAGCTTGCGGTGTTCCACGAAATCTATGCGGACATCGGCGACGAGCAGTCCATCGAACAGTCCCTCTCCACCTTTTCTTCCCACATGACCAATATCGTCGCCATCATGAGAGAGGTTCAGGAAAACGACCTTGTGCTCTTTGACGAGCTCGGCGCGGGCACCGACCCCACCGAAGGCGCCGCGCTGGCCCAGGCCATTCTGGAAAGCCTCACCAAAAGGGGCATCCGGGCCGCCGCCACGACCCACTACAGCGAACTGAAATCCTATGCCCTGACCAGCAGGAACGTGGAAAACGCCAGCGTGGAATTCGACGTTTCGACCCTCCGCCCCACCTACCGGCTCTCCATCGGCATCCCCGGCAAATCCAACGCGTTTGAAATATCCCGCCGCCTCGGCCTTTCGGAGGACCTGATCGCGGACGCGAAGGAACTGCTGAGCCGCGAAAACATCCGCTTTGAGGACGTCATCGCCAATGCCGAATACCACAGGCAGGTCGCGGAAAAGGAGCGCCAGCTGGCGGAGGAAGCGCACGCAGAAACCGTGCGGCTGAAAAACGAGGCGGAGGAATTGTATAAAACCGTCCAGGCCACCCGCCAGAACGCCGATAAGAAAGCCCGGGAAGAAGCGCGCAGGATCGTCGAAAAAGCCCGGCGGGAAGCCGAGCAGATCCTTTCCGACATGCGCACCGTCAAAAAAAACGCGGATTCCGTGACCGAAGCCGGAAAGCTGAAGCGGAAGCTGGACAGGAGCCTGGACCTGTTTTCGGACGGCATTTCGCCGGAGGACGCTTCCATGTCCGCGCCGCCCGAAACGGTGCATGAAGGCGACACCGTCGAAATCCTCACCCTGCACACGCAGGGCACCGTGCTCTCGCCGCCGGACGCAAAGGCCGACGTGCTGGTGCAGGCCGGCAGCATGAAAATGAAAACGCCCCTTGCCCAGCTGCGCCTGAAGGCGTCCGCGCCGGAGAAAAAAGCAAAGAGCGCCGTCAACGCGTCCAAAGGGATCCGCATCGTTTCGGTTCCGTTATCTTGCGACCTGCGCGGAATGAACCTGGAGGAAGCCATCGACGCGGCGGACCGGTATCTTGACGAAGCGTATCTGGCCGGCCTGCACGAGGTCACCCTGGTGCACGGCAAAGGCACGGGCATCCTTCGCACCGGCATCCAGCAGCACCTGAAAAAACACGCCCACGTCAAAAGCTACAGGCTCGGCATGTACGGCGAGGGCGAAGACGGCGTGACCATCGTCATGCTGAAATAGGAGGTTCCCATGTCCGAAAAAAAAGAACAGAACAGGGTTTTAATCGTAGACGACGACCAGAACATCGCCCAGCTTCTGAACCTTTACATCTCCAAGGAAGGCTATGACTGCCGCGTATGCGACCGCGGCGATACCGCCGTCGCCTCGTTCCGCGAGCAGGGCGCCGACCTGATCGTGCTGGACGTGATGCTTCCCGGCATGGACGGCTGGCAGGTGCTCAAGGAAATCCGCAGGGACAGCCGGGTGCCCATCATCATGCTGACGGCCAAGGACGACACCTTTGACAAGGTCCTCGGGCTGGAGCTTGGCGCGGACGATTACATCACCAAGCCCTTTGAGCCAAAGGAGCTGGTCGCCCGCATCAAGGCGGTTCTCCGCCGCACCGTGCGGGACGAAGCGCCGCCAGAGCCCACGGTCAACGACAACACGCTCCGCTTTCCCGGCCTTTCCATCAGCCTTGAAACCTACGAGGTCGTCTTCAACGGCACGGTCATCGAGATGCCCCCAAAGGAACTGGAAGTGCTCTACTACCTCGCCTCTCACCAGAACCATGTTTTCACGCGCGAACAATTGCTCGAGCAGGTCTGGGGGTTCGACTTTTACGGGGACAGCCGCACCGTGGACGTCCATATCAAACGCCTCCGGGAAAAACTGGTGAACAGCGAAAAGTTCGGCTGGCAGATCAAAACGGTCTGGGGCGTCGGCTACAAATTCGAGGTCAAGAGCTGAGACCGGGGCAAACAAACGACGGCTTATCGCCCGCATGCCATGGATCATGCGCGCCGCCTGCATCCAGGGCATACGAAAAACCATTCTGCCTGAAGGGAATCGATGGATAATCATATGAAACGCAGCATGCTGTCACGCCTGATGCTCACGTTTGCAGCCATTCTTCTGGTTCTTGTCTGCGCGCTCTTTTCCATGCTTTACTTCACCGTCAGAAACGAGCGCCTGACAAACAAGCTGGACGAAATGAAGCTGCAGGCAAGGGATATGAGCTATCTGGCCGCCAGCCTTCAGAGTGAGAGCTACTATCGCCTGAGCTCCTCCTCTTCCACGGCGACCAGGGAATTTCTGAATCAAAAAAGCGAGCAGATCCTGAACGCCTTCGGCGCGTACACGCTCACCGTCTCCCGGGACGGCACCGCCAACGCCTATTACACAAATGACGACGACCTGACAAAGGCCGCCTCCCTTATTCCCTCCATGGACACGTTAAGCGCGTACATCAGCCGTGCCACGCAGGGCGAACAGGTGATCGAAACCCAAAAAAGCGACGGTTCGGTCACGATCGCCGTTCCGTGGACGCAGACCAATTCGCTTTCCAAAACCATCACCGTGATGGGCGTCGTCCTCCTGGAAGCGCCCGCTTCCACCCTGCACGCGTCCGAGCAGAGGCTCCTCTGGGAAACCGTTGCGTCGGCCTGCGGCGTCTTCCTGGTCTCGATGCTCATTGTGTTCATCGCCGCGTACCTTCTCACAAAGCCCCTGTCCGACGCAGCCGGGGTTTCCGCCGCCTTTGCCAAAGGCGACTTTTCCGTGCGCGCCGCCGGCAAGGGCTGCAGGGAAGTGCAGGTGCTTGCCGATTCCTTCAACCAGATGGCGGACGATCTTGCGACGAGCGAGCAGTCCCGCAAGGATTTCATCGCCAACATTTCCCATGAAGTGCGCTCCCCCATCACCTCCATTCACGGCTTTGCAAACGGCATGCTCGACGGCACGGTGGCCAAAGAGGATTATCCGAAATACCTGAACATCATCGTCAGCGAGACGAACCGCCTGAGCGCGCTGATCAACAGCATGCTGAACCTCTCCCGAATGGAGCGGCAGGACGTAGCGCTCGCGCTTTCCGACTTTGATATCAACGAGCTGGTCCGGCGCACCATCATCAGCAAGATTCCCCAGCTGGAAGAAAAATCCATGGAACTGGAGCCGGTTTTTGAAACGGAAAGCTGCTTCGTCCGCGCGGACCTTGAGCAGATCCAGCAGGTGCTCATCAATCTGCTGGACAACGCCATCAAATACACCCCCGAAAACGGAAGCATCACCATCACGACGGAAACCAGGGAAAATACCGTCCATCTCCACGTCAAGGACAACGGGATCGGCATTCTTCCGGAGGACGCAAACCACATCTTCGAGCGCTTCTACAAGGCCGATAAAGCGCACACGGTGGGCAAGGGAACGGGCCTCGGGCTTGCGATCTGCAAGATCATCATGGAAAAGCACGGACAGACCATCCGCCTTGTGTCCGGCGAGCACGGAGCGGATTTTGAAATCACCCTGGAAGCGGGCAAGGCGCCGGAGGGAAAAAAGAATTATGACCATTGACGTCCCCGCGAAAATCAACTGGACCCTGCAAATCCTTGAAAAGCGCGCGGACGGCTACCACACGCTGGATTCGATCATGCAGCGCATCAGTCTGTACGATACGCTGCAAATCGAGCCTGCAGACGCGCTTACGCTTACCGTCGTTTCATCCGACGGCGCCGTCCCGACGGACCGCCGGAACCTGGTCCTGCGCGCGGCGGAGGCTTTGCGGAGCGGGCGCTGCGGCCGGGGTGCCGCCATCACGCTCACAAAGCGCATCCCCACCGGGGCCGGGCTTGGAGGCGGCAGTGCGGACGCAGCCGCGGCACTCCTTGCGTTAAACTTGCTCTGGAACCTTCAGCTCCCCATCGAAACGCTCGAATCCATCGGCTGCCGTCTGGGTGCGGATATTCCGTACTGCCTGCACGATCAGCCCATGCGCGTAGGCGGCATCGGCGAGATCCTCACCCCGCTCGCAAAGCCCGTTCCCGTCATGCACCTGGTGCTGCTAAAGAGCGCCGACAGCCTTTCCACCAAACAGATCTACGAAGGCTTTGACAGCGCTTCCGCCGGCCCCGTTCAAACCAGATACGCCGACGAATGGCTCAACTGGGTTCATTCCGATCGTCTGGAAGGCGCGCCCATTTTCCCCTCCTGG
>CAMOIA010000010.1 GCA_946615785.1 uncultured Clostridia bacterium | reverse complement strand
AGAAGCGCGCACATGAGGTCCAGAATCAATTCCTTGGTATATTTCCGGTAATACGGCAGAAAGCGCAGGAACAGATCCCGCGTCCGCATCACCTCGCGGCCTCCCGCGTCCGTCCGGCCGTAGCGTCTCCGTTCAGCCCGGAAGCCGTCCTGTTTTTTCGTCATGCTCTCCTCCGTCAATCGTCGATTCCTTCCCCGTCAAAAGCGGGCACAAAGCTTTCCGAAGCGCTTTCCTTTTCCTGCATATAGCCCCTGATGCCAAGCGCATGCGCGGCGGAAAGCACCCTTTCGTATTCCCGGTCCGTGATTTTCCTGTCAAGGCCCCGGATCCTGCACCAGGGTACCGGCATGTACTGCCGCATGATGCTCACGGGCACGTCCGGGAGCGTATCATGAAGGAATGAAAGCACCGCGATGGAGTCCGTCGTGCAGCCGGGCAGGATCAGGTGCCGCACCAACATGCCCCTTTGCAGGATCCCGTCCTCCCCGACGACGTTTTCGCCCGTCTGCCGCCGCATTTCAAGCAGCGCTTCCTTCGCGTGCCGGAAATAATCCTCCGCGCCGGCGCAAAGGCCGGACAGGCGCGCGGAAACGTGCTTGACGTCCGGCAGATAGACCTGCACATAGCCCGAAAGAAGCCGCAGCGTTTCCGCCTTCTCATACCCGCCGCTGTTCCACACCACGGGGATTTTCGGCTTTGCCAGGTCCAGCGCGTTCAGAATGGAAGGAATGAACTGCGTGCCCGTCACCAGATCCAGCGAATGCGCGCCTTCGTCCTCCAGGCTTTTGAAAATATCCGCGAGCCTCCGGACGCTGATTTCCCGGCCCCAGCCTTCGCGGCTGATGCGCATGTTCTGGCAGAAGGCGCATTTGAGCGTACAGCCGGAAAAAAACACAGCGCCCGTGCCCCTCCCATCGCCTCCGGAGATGCACGGTTCCTCCCAGAAATGCTTCGCCGCGCGCGCGGCGACGACGGTATCGCCCATGCCGCAAAAACCCTTTGCCTTCGTCCGGTCAACCCCGCACTCGCGGGGGCAGAGGCGGCACGCCCTGTACAGACCTTCGCGATCGCCTGCATCCACCATGCCGTTCACCTTGAAAGCGCGCTTTCCAGCGCCGAAAGGTTTGCCTCCATCGCCGAAAGGTAGGTAAAACCCGCCTGCGCCTCACGAAGCGTCGTGCCCTGAAGGGACTGGAACACGACGATCTGTCCGTCCGTCCTGCCGCTTGCGGAAAGCACCGTGCGCGCAAGGGCGGTGTCCGAAGTTTCGATCACGCAGACATGGTCAAGGTCAAGTTCATTCAGTTTTGCCGCCAGGAAAACCACCGTCTGGAAGGTGGCTTCCGATTCGGCGCTGCAGCCCGGGAACGCCGCATAATAGGAAAGGCCGTAATCCCTTGTCAGGTACAGGAACGGAAAGCGGTCCGCAAACAGAAGCGTTTTTTCAGCCGCCGCGTCCACCACTTCTGCAAACCGCCTGTCCAGCCCTTCAAGCTGATCAAGATACGCAGCGGCGTTTTCCCGGTAATAGGGCTCTCCCTCCGCGTCCAGGGCACAGATGGCGTCGCACAGCGCCGAAACGAGCACCTTTGCGTTTTTCAGGGAAAGCCAGACGTGCTCGTCCAGCGCCCCTTCCTCTTCGTCTGCTTCCGCCTGCATGCCCTCCACCGTTTCCTCGGGGCGCACGGCGGTGCCAAGGGCGTCCATGAGGTTCAGAATGGCCTTCGGCGCTTCCACGCCCGAAAGCGCTTCCCGGACCCAGTTCTCGGATTCGCCGCCCGTGAACACAAACAGATCGCATCCGGAAATGGAGGCAATGTCCGCCACCGTGGGCTGGTAGCTGTGCAGATCGACCCCGGTGGAAAGAAGGAACGTAAGCTCGGCCTCCTTTTCACGCCCGCCTAAAATTACCCGCGTCCAGTCGTACTGGGGAAAGGACGTGCAGACGATGCGAAGCGGTTTTTCCTCCCCGAAGGAGGGCGCAGCGGCCAGAAGAATAAGCAGGATCAGCAGAACGGAAAAGACTTTTTTCCCCATAGAAACTCCCATGCGGCACAGGGTGCCAAATTGCAAATGATTTGCAAATAATGCAGTATTCTACCCTGCTTTCCATCGCTTGTCAACAGCCATTTTCCGGGCGTTTTCCCGTTTTTCCCGGACAAAAACGCAGCCCCCTGTTTTCTTTTCGCCGCCCCTTATGCTATAATGAAGGAAACAAAGAGGAGGTGCGCGCATGCCCTGGACGAAAGAGCAGCAGGCAGCCATCGACGCCCGGAACGACGCCGTGCTCGTCAGCGCCGCCGCCGGCTCCGGAAAGACCGCCGTGCTGGTGGAAAGGGTGCTCTCCCTTTTGAAGGAAGGGGCTTCCATCGACCGGATGCTCATCGTCACCTTCACCCGCGCCGCGGCGGCGGAAATGCGCGAACGCATCGAAAAGGCGCTCTCCGAGCAGGAGGACGCGCACCTGCGCCGCCAGGCGGCCCGGATGAACCGCGCGAACATCTCCACCCTGCACGCCTTTTGCCAGAAGTTTCTGCGGGAGCATTTTTCCGCCGCCGGCGTCGATCCCGCCTTCCGCATGAGCACGGACGCGGACAACATAGAACTTGCCGAAAGCGCCCTGGAGGAAGCCCTGCAGGGCAGCTACGACGCGCCGACCGAAGATGAAAAGGCGCTTTTTGCCCAGTTCGAATACGAAGAGCTTGCGGAAATGATTCCCGCGGTGAACCGTTTCCTTCTCTCCAGGATGAACCCCTATACCTGGGCCCTGGACCTTGCCGGCGTAGAACCTTCCGTCTACCTGAGCGCGCTTGACAGGGCGGCCGTGGACGAAATGCGCGGGGCGCAGGACGCGCTTGACCGGATGGACGCGCTGCTTGCGAAGCCCGGCGCGCCGCTTCGCTACGAAAGTGCGCTGGAAAGCGACCGCGCGCTTTTGCAGACGCTGCTTCAAAACGGCATCACGGGCGAAAAAATCGCCTACGCAAGACTTTCAAGCAAAAAAGCACCGCCTGAAGAAGATCCTGAAATCACGGAAGCCTTCAAGGCGCTTCGCGACCAGTTCAAGGGCGCGATCGCAAAGGCTGCCGATCTGTACCCCGCATCCCGCGAAACCATGGAAAAGGCGTATACCGCGTCCCAGCCCTCCCTGCGCGCGCTGATTGGGCTCTGCGAAAAGACCAACCGGCTGTTTTTTGAAAAAAAGCAGCGGAAAACGCGCCTGGATTTTCACGATCTTGAGCACCTGACCCTCAAAGCGCTTTCGGATGAAAAGCTGCGCCTTGAGGCCGCCGGGGCGTTCGATCACATTTTCGTGGACGAATACCAGGACGTCTCCGGCATCCAGGAGAGCATCGTCAGCGCCCTGCACGTTCCGGGGAAAAACAGCATGTTTTACGTCGGCGACGTCAAACAGTCCATCTACCGCTTCCGCTCCGCCGACCCTTCCCTGTTCATGCAGAAATACGACACTTATCTGGACGAGGAAAACGCGGACGGACGCCGCATCCTGCTGAGCGTCAACTTCCGCTCCAGCAAAGCCATCCTCTCCTTCGTCAACCTCGTGTTCCGGCACGCCATGCGAAGGGATGCCACGGAAATCGAATACGACGATGCCGCAGCCCTCTCGCCCGCCCCGGCAGCACCGGACGGGGAAGCGGTTGAAATCGTCCTCTTCCGCAAACCGGATGACGGGGAAGCGCCGGAGGACGCGCCTGAAACGGAAGAGGATGAAACCGAAGAAGCAGACGACGAGCCGCTTGGCAGCTGGCAGAAAGAAGCGGCCTTCATCGCCGACGAAATCCGCCGCCTGACCAAAGAAGACCGGCCGGACGGGAAGCCGCCCTTTCGGTACAGGGATATCGTGATCCTGCTCAGGAACGCGGCGCACCGCAGCGCGGACGTTGCAAAAGTGCTTGAAAACGCCGGCATTCCGGTCTATTCCGACGCCGACGACAAGTACTTCGACCTGAAAGAAGTCCGCGATATGATGACGCTTTGCAAGGTCATCCTGAACCCGATGGACGATCTGACGCTCCTTGCGGCGCTGCGCTGCCCGTTTTTCGGCCTGACGGACGAGGAGCTTGCGGTCATCCGCCTGCGCGCCGGCGCCAAGGTATCCTTTTACGAAGCGTTCTCGTCCTGCGCCAGAGGCGACGACGCGCTTTCCGCCAAGTGCGGCAGCGTTTTGAAAACGCTCGCCGAATGGCGCTTTTTAAGCCGGAACATGCCGCTTGACAGTTTCCTCTGGACCCTTCTGTCCCAGTCCGGCCTTTACCTGCAGGCAGGCGCGGACCCCCAGAGCGAGGAAGCACGGTCAAGACTCCGCCTGTTCACGGAAGAAGCACAGGGCGACAAGGCCGAAATGACGCTCGCGGACTTCGTAGCCCTGCGGGAAAACGCCGTCCGCGCGGGCGACAGGACCACCGCCAAAACGTTAAGCGACCAGGATGACGTGGTCAGAATCATGACGCTGCACAAATCCAAGGGGCTCCAGTTCCCGGTGGTGTTCATGATGGAATGCTGCCGGCGCTTTTCCGGCAAGGAAAGCAGCCTTGTGCGCTGCGACGGCGAAAGCGGCCTCGCCGTGCGCGCCATTTCGGAGGATCCGCGGGTCGTGCTGCCAAACCCCGCCATGAGCGCCGTCGCCCTGAAGAACCTTGCGCGCGGCAAAAGCGAAGAGGTGCGCCTTCTGTACGTGGGCATGACGCGCGCCCAGGAAAGGCTGTACCTGCTCGGCGCCCCGAGGGACTTTGAAAAAGCCGTCTCCTCGCGGCAGGCCACCGAATGGAACCTTGCAAAAGCGCAGAGCATGATGGACCTGGTGCTTGACGCCGTGGGAAGCGAGAACCTTACAGAAGGGGATCATACCCTTCCCGGCTCCGTCCGGATGCGCTTTCGCACCCCATGGCTCACGCCCCCGCCGCCCGCCCGGGAAAAAACGCTTCCAAAGCCCCCCGAAATGGACGCTTCTCCGTCCGCGATCCGGTTCCCGGATGCCGGAAAATCAAAAAAACGGCCGCCGCTCAAAACCAGCGTCACCGCCCTTGTCAAGGCCATACGCGAGGAGAACGACCAGCAGGAAACCGAAGAAGAAAAGCGGACGCCCCTTGAAAGCCTGCCGGAAAGGCCGCGCTTCCTGATGGAGGAAACGCACCTCACCGGCAGCGAACGCGGAACCCTGCTGCACCGCTTCCTGGGCCTTGCAGACCTGACGCAGTGCCTGGAGGGGCGTCTTGAGGACGCCGTCGCCGCGATGGAAGCGCAGGGCTTTTTCTCCCCCGCCGAAATCAAGGCGCTCAAAGCCCAAAGCGCGCTGGGTCATCTGCGCCGTTTCTTCGCCTCGCCCATCGCAAACAGGCTTCAAAACGCCGCCGAAATCCACCGGGAGTGGGAATTCAACCTGCGCCTGCATTCCGACAAGGGAGAGTACCTGCAGGGCATTATCGACCTGTGCTTTCTGGAGGACGGGCAGTGGGTGCTGTGCGATTACAAAACCGACCGCAAGGGCGAAGAAGAACTGAAAGCGATGTACGCCCCGCAGCAGGCCATGTACGCCCTGGCCCTTGAAAACATCACCGGACACAGGGTAAAGGAAAGCTTCCTTTATTCCCTGCACGACGATACCGCGATACCGCTATCACTGGAAAACGAAAAGAGGGATTTGCTTGACGGATCAGACTTACCTTGAAATCACCGTATCCACCACCACCGCAGCGAGCGAAACGGTTTCGAACCTGCTCATGGAGCTCGGCGCCGCGGGCACGCAGATTCTCGACCGCGCGGACCTGCCGGACGTCGACCATCCGCTGCACGACTGGGAGCTGATGGACCAGAGCGTCATCGACGCCATGCCAATGGACGTCCAGGTGAAGGCCTGGTACGACGCCGGGGAAGGAATGGCGCTGCTTGAAAAGCTGAACGCGCGCCTTGCCGCCTACCGAAAGACCGCGCCCGTCGATCCGGGCACGCTTGAAGTCACCTGTGCAAACGCCGCGGCGGAAGACTGGAGCGAAACCTGGAAGCAGTATTACAAGCCGTTCCGCGCAGGCAAACGCCTAGTAATCAAGCCCTCCTGGGAAACCTGGGAGGAGAGCGAAGGCGATCTGGTGGTCGAAATGGACCCGGGCATGGCCTTTGGAACCGGCACCCACGAAACCACCGCGCTCTGCGTTGAAATGATCGAAACCTATTATCAGGGCGGCACGTTCCTGGACGTGGGCACCGGCAGCGGCATCCTGGCCATCTGCGCCGCAAAGCTTGGCGCGAAGGACCTGACGGCCGTGGACATCGACCCGGACGCCGTCGCCGTAGCGAAGGAAAACGTGGAGAGAAACGGCCTGCACGGCGTCATCGACGTGCGCGAGGGCGACCTGATCGAAGGCCTCGACCGCCATTTTGACTTTGCCGCCGCCAACATTCTGGCCCCCATCATCTGCGTGCTTGCCGCCCCCCTGTATCAGCAGCTCACGCCCGGTGCGCTCTTTATTTGCTCCGGCATTCTGCTTGAACAGGAAGACGAAGTCCGCAAGGCCCTTCTTTCCGCTGGATTTACCGTGCTTGAGGTGCGCCATAAAAAGGACTGGGTGGCCTTCGCCGCCAAAAAAGGAGCCTGAGGCATGCGCGTCCTTGTGACCGTATCCTACCTTGGCACCCGGTATGTCGGATGGCAGTTTCAGGAAAACGGACCCAGCGTGCAGGCAGCCCTTGAAGAAGCGCTCCGGCAGGCCGTCGGCACGCCCATCCGTGTGACCGGCGCTTCGCGCACAGACGCCGGCGTGCACGCGCTTGGGCAGATGGCGCATTTCGACACGCAGTCCTCCATTCCGCCGGAGCGGTATCCGTTTGTTTTGAACCGCTATCTTCCGCAGGATATCCGCGTGCTTCAGGGCCAGGCGGTTCCGGACGATTTCCACGCCCGTTTCAAAGCCGCCGGAAAAACCTATACCTACCGGTTTTACAACGCCCCGCACATCAGCGCGCTGGCCCTCCCGACGTCGTGCCACGTGCCCCTTCCCATGGACGCGCACCGGATGCACGAAGCCGCGCAGGTTCTGCTCGGCGAGCATGATTTCGCGGGCTTTGCCGCCGCCGGCGGGCAGACGAAAACCACGGTGCGGACCCTTATGGAGGCAAAGGTCGAAAGAAACGGCCCTGCAGTTACCTTCACCGTCACAGGAAGTGGGTTTTTGTACAACATGGTGCGCATCATCGCCGGAACGCTCGTATACATCGGGCAGGGCAGGCTTTCGGCGGACGCGTTCTCAGACGCGCTCAGAACCGGCAGCCGTCTCTGCCTTGGCCCCACGGCCCCGCCCGAAGGACTCGAATTGACACGGGTTTTTTACGACCCCGTCTGGCAGGTCAGGGGCCTGGCATCAAATCAAAAAGGAGCCAACCATGACGAATGAAATCCATGTGGGCGACGTTGTTCGCACACGCAAAAAACATCCCTGCGGGAGCGATATCTGGACGGTCACCCGAAACGGCGCGGACATCAAAATGAAATGCCAGGGCTGCGGGCACATTGTCATGCTCGACCGCGAGCAGTTTTTGAAACGCCGCAAGGCCCTGCTGTCCGCAGGCGAGGAGGATACCTTTCCAGCGAACGTCCCGGAAGACTGACCCTTTTGACCGCAGAAGCAAAAAGGAGGCCCGACGATGAAAAAAACGGCACTGTGCCTGATCCTTCTGCTCCTTTGCCTTTCAAACGCCTGCGCCGGGGAAGAAGCGAAATACGAATTTGAGTCCGGAACGCTCCTTGGCGGCGCGAAAACGATGGAGCTTAACGAAACGGGCTGGGTGGAAGGCCTTGCCAGAGAAGGGGACGGCGTCACGATTGCCGTCGAAGCGCCTTCGGACGCCTTTTACGACCTGACCATCTGCCAGGCGGGCATCGGCGGCTACAAGGAAAACTACGTGCTCGTGGACGGAGAAGCCGTCGGCACGACCGTCGCGGAGGGCCTTTCCTATACGGAGCACACGCTCAGCCGCATCTATCTGTCCAGGGGCAGGCACGAAATCACCGTTTCGAGCTTCTGGGGCTATGTGAAGCTGGATTATCTCACCCTGACAGTCTCAAGCACCCTGGCGGATGATTTTTACGACGTTCCGCCCGTCCTTTCAAACCCCGCGCCTTCTGCGGAAGCACAGGCACTGATGAATTATCTGTGCGACGTTTACGGTGAAAAAATGATTTCCGGCCAGTACCTGGACGAATACCAGTACGGCGCGGAGCTTGCCGCCGTGGCCTCGGTGACGGACGGGCTGTACCCCGCCATGGTAGGCCTTGACCTGATGAATTATTCCCCAGCCTCCGTCAGCCTCGGCAGCTGGCCGACCTCGGTGGATCAGGCCATCGGCTACTGGCAAAGCGGGTATCTCGTCACCATGTGCTGGCACTGGATCGCGCCGGAAAGCTACATCGACACCACCGGGAACCGCTGGTGGAGCGCCTACCGTGCGGAAAACACCACACTTGACCTGGCGGCAGCGATGGACGGACGCGACAGCAGGGCCTATGACCTTCTGATCCGGGACATGGACGCCATCGCGGAGCAATTGAAGCGCCTTCGCGACGCGAACGTGCCCGTCCTCTGGCGGCCGCTCCACGAGGCGAGCGGCGGCTGGTTCTGGTGGGGCGCATCCGGCCCGGAGCCTTACATCGCCCTGTACAGGCTGATGTACGACCGGTTTGTAAACCTGCACGGTCTGGACAACCTGATCTGGGTCTGGAACGGGCAGAGTGCGGACTGGTATCCGGGGGACGACGTGGTGGACATTCTGGGCACCGACATCTACGCGGGCTATCACGCCCACGATTCCCAGTCCGCGGCTTTCTTAAAACTGCACGGCATGACCGGCGCAAAAAAGCTTCTGATGCTCACCGAATGCGGCTGCGTGCCCTCCCCCGTCAAATGCGCGCGGGACGGCACGGTCTGGAGCGCTTTCGCCGTATGGTGCTATGAATACGTGCTCAACGACGGACAATACAGCGAAACCTATACCGATGCCGCTACGCTGAAGCTGTTTTACACGCAGGACAATGTCATCACCCGAAAGGACGTGCCCGCGCTCGGCCGCACGAAAGCCGCGGCGGAAGAAGCCTTGCAGGAAACGGATGAAAACGGCGCGATATGCGTGGAATTTGAAAACGGCGTCCTGCACGGCCAGACCCGCGTCGTGACCGTCGGCACCCGAAAATGCGTGGAGCTTGCCTCCAACGACGAAAACGACGGCGTGACCGTCACCGTGACCGTGCCCGCCGACGGGGAATACGACCTGACCGTCGTCCAGGGCGGAATCGGCGGATACAAGGAAAACTACCTTTCCGTGGACGGCGAGCGCATCGGCAATACCATTGTACAGGGAACGGACATGGAGGAATGCGTAACAAAGGGTGTGTACCTGACCGCCGGCGAGCACAGCATATCCGTGCACTGTTTCTGGGGCTGGGCGAACCTGGACGCGCTCCTCGTCGCCCCATCGAAGGCGGAATGATGAGGAGAGCCTTCAAAACAGCTTTCTTTACGCATGACGTCGGGTAAAAGCCGCGTTTGAACGCAGAGCCGCAATCAACAGACGCGCCCGGGAGGAATGGTTTCCTCCCGGGCGCGTAACTGTCTGCCCTACAAAAAGGCATTCTGTCCGGATCGCGTCAGTCCTCCACCCGGATCATCTGCTCAAGGCTGCAGATGGAGGCGTCCAGCCTTGAAAGCGCGCGGCGCAGGCTCTGTTCGGGGGCGGGGTGGGTGATGAAAATCAGCTGCACCCGACCGTCCGGCTGCACGTCCTTCTGCAGCATGGTTGCGATGGACACTTCCTCTTCCATCATCGTCTTTGCGATGCTCGCAAGCACGCCGGGGCGGTCCACCGCGGAAAGGCGGATGAACGCGCGGGTATTCCAGTTGTCTGAAAAAGCGAAGGACGCTTCGTCCTCGACCGTGTTTTTGAAGGACGGGTAGCGCGGCTTCACGCAGAGCGCCGCGTCCACGATGTCGCCGCAGATGGCGCTCGCGGTGGGCAGATCGCCCGCGCCGCGGCCCTGCAGAGTGATGTCGTTGCAGTACTTTCCGTGAATGAAGATGGCGTTCAGGCTGCCGTCCACCTTCGCGAGCGGATGGTCCTTTTTCACGAAGGTCGGGTGCACGCGCACCTCCACCTTGTTCCCGTCTTTTTTCGCGATCGCAAGGAGCTTGAGCACATAGCCCATGTCCGCGCCGCAGGCGATGTCCGTCGCGGTGATGTTCGTGATGCCTTCCCGGTGCACGCGGCCGTAGGTCACACGGCCGTGGAACGCGAGCGAGGCGAGGATGGAAAGCTTATACGCGCTGTCCATGCCCTCCACGTCCGCCGCGGGATTCGGCTCTGCAAGGCCAAGACGCTGCGCGTCCCGAAGGACCTCGTCGTAATCCTTGCCCTCGTTGGTCATGCGGGTCAGGATGTAATTCGTGGTGCCGTTGATAATGCCCATCACCCGGTCAACGCTGTCGCTTTCAAGGTTCTGCAGAAGCACCCGGATCACCGGAATGACGCCGCCGACACTGGCCTCGTACCAGAGGCCAGCACCGCTTTTTTCCGCCGCGGCCTGAAGCTGCGCCCAGTTGAGCGCAAGGGCCACTTTATTTGCCGTAATGACCGATTTCCCGTGGTTCAGGGCGTCCTCCATATAGCTCGCCGCGGGCTGTTCGCCGCCCATGAACTCGCACACGATCTGGATTTCATCGTCGCGCGTCACGTCGGTATAATCCTGCGTCAGGCATCCGACGGGAATATCGATCCCTTTTGCGGCGTTGATTTCAAGCGCCTCCGCGATGTCCTTCACAAGGACCTTCCGCACCTCCAGATCAACGCCGTCCCGCTTTTTGATTTCCTCCCGCATTTCAGAAAGCAGCCGCCAGACGCCGCCGCCGATGTTGCCGCCGCCAAGAAAACCGATCACTGTCTTTTTCATGTTCATTGTCCTTTCTGTTTCCGCCTGCGCAAAAACGCGCCGCGCTATTCCTCTGCCGGGACGAAAACGCTTTTCCGTCCGAAAACATCCACAACCTGTACGGCGCTCTGCCCGTGCAGCTGCGGGAGCAGGAGCGTCGTTTTCAATTCCGGGGTCAGTTTTGTCCGCTGGCTCATGTCCTGCGTGAGGAACCACCCGTCGCGCAGGAACCCGACCGCCCAGGAATCCACAAGATCAAGGCCCGAAACGCCCTTGCCGTCCTCGCCGGGCGGCAGCGCATAGTCCATCAGACAGACGTCCGTAAAGCCGATGCCCGGGAAAATATCCCCTTTGATGGAGCAGCCGCGCTCATACGCGGGCCACCCGGCCAGGACGGCATGATCCGCAAGCCGCTTGCGGGCGACCGAAAGGGCGCTTTCGCTTGTATCCATGCCAAGGTATCGCCTGTCCGCTTCCGCCGCCGCGATCAGCGCGGTTCCGCTGCCGCAGCAAAGATCCGCCACCAGATCGCCGGGCTTCGTCGTGCAGGCAATGATCCGGTTCAGCAGCGCCGCGGGCTTCTGGGTGTCAAAACCTGTTCGCTGCGGATCCTTCTGCTGCAGATGGCTCACGTCACTCCACACGTCCGTCGGATAGGTCGGTTCGTCGTCGTAATAGGTATAGACCTTCCCCCCGGTGCGGATGGTGCGGAAGGTGCGCCCGTTTTCATCCACCTTCCGCTTCATATGGTTGTTCCGGTTTCCCTCGCGCGGAATGGGAACGGAACGGATGTCAAAATACAGCCTTTTGCTTTTGCGGTAGAACAAAATGGTATCGTGCTTGCTGGAAAAGCGCTTCATCGAGCGCCCGCCAGACTGATAGCACCAGATGATTTCGTTCACGAAATTCTCTTCGCCGAAAACCTCGTCGCAAAGAAGGCGTCCGTAGGCGCTCTCGCGCTGATCAAGGTGCAGGAAAAACGCGCCGGTATCCCGAAGCAGCGCTTGTGCGCCTTCGATCAGGGCCCGAAGAAAGGCGTGATAAGCCTCCCGGCTTTCAAAGCGGTCCGCATACGCGGGCAGATCCAGCGCCCTCGTGCCGTCCTGCCAGCCCTTCGCGCCGATCCGCTGGCGGAAGGTAAAGACCTCGCCCGTGTTGAAAGGCGGGTCGATGTACACGCACTGCGCCGTGCCGAAAGCATCCTCCGGCGGGCGGGTCCCGTCGCCCAGGATCAGCCTGCCGTCCGCGCCGGGACGGACCGTTCTTTCCCCCTGGCAGGCAATCTCTACAAAACGCATGGTTACCTCCACCAGTTCTTTTCATCCGTTTCCATCCGGATCCGCTCGCGAAGCGCTTCCAGAAAAGCCCTCTGCGTATCGGAGCGGGATAAAAGCCCAGCGGCGCTTTCACACGCCGCGACAAAATCGGGCAAAAGCGCGCCTTTTCCGCCCGCATACAGCGGACAGACCCAGGCGGACCGTCTGTCCATCACCGCCTTGCCCCCGGCTGTCGGGCGCAGGGGGAAAAAGCGGCAGGCGAGCGGCCTTCTGTCCCTTCGGCAGCGCCCGCGGCAGACGATCAGCTGTCCGTCTGGCAGGACCGTATCGTCCCTGATCACCTCAAAATCGGGATCGTCCGCATACAGCGCAGCCTCGCCGGGAAAAAGCAGCATGCCGCCCTTTCCGTTTTCATCCGGCTGGCAGCAGGCGTGGCCGCAGACCCGTCCGCAGTCCGTATTGAGCGGGGTCACGTCTTTAAGCAATGCGCGGGCGGATTCGACCAATGTGCGTTCGTCTTCCATCGATGCCTCCCGATTTGCAGGGATTCTCTTTCTATTTTACCATACCAAACAGCCTCGCACAAGGGCGCGCAATTTGACAATTCAAACAAAAAACATTATGATAACGCAAACCTGCCATGCAGGTTTCAAGACTCTTCGCGGAGGCCTTTTCAAATGAAGCCATTTTTCCTGCCGCCGCAGGTTCAACGCACGCTGAAAACGCTTGAGGACGCCGGCTTTGAAAGCTATGTGGTCGGCGGCTGCGTGCGGGATATGCTGATGGGCATTGTGCCCCACGACTACGATATCACGACATCCGCCGAGCCTGCGGAAGTGAAGCGCGTTTTTGCTTCAAACCGCCTCATCCTGACCGGCGAAAAGCACGGCACCGTCACGCTTTTGCAGGACGGTACCCCTCTTGAAATCACCACCTTCCGCTGCGACGGGGATTATCTGGACGGAAGGCATCCCTCCAGCGTTTCCTTTACAAGGAGCCTGGAGGAGGACCTCAGCCGGCGGGACCTGACGATCAACGCCATGGCATACAGCCCGACCGCCGGCCTTAAAGACCTACACGGCGGACAGGAAGACCTGAAAAACGGTATCATCCGCTGCATTGGCGAGGCGAAAGACCGCTACGACGAAGCCGCCCTGCGGCTTTTGCGCACGCTGCGCTTTGCCGTCCGCTTCGGCTTTGCGAT
>CAMOIA010000009.1 GCA_946615785.1 uncultured Clostridia bacterium | reverse complement strand
AGCTGATCTTCAACTGGGGCATCGAAGGCGAAGACTACTATGTGGAAAACGGCCGCCTGCTGATGACCGAAGAACAGTATGCGCAGCGCAACGACAGCACCTGGAAGCTGCACAACCGCGCCCTGGCGTTCTTTGAGAGCAGCCCCAAGAAGCAGGGCTGGATTCTGGAAGGCCCCTATGCCGGCAACGCCTGGGATCCCGCCAACCAGCCGGAAATCGTTCTCGGCCTGATGAACGATTATGACCGCGAATTCCTGAGTGCCTACGGCTACTCCAAGTTTGCTGACTTCGTGAACCCGCCCATCGAGCTTGCGCCCTACGGCGAAGCCTGGCAGATCAACTACAACCCCGTGGAAGTGGAACACACCGACTTCCTGAAGATCCAGGATCAGCGCCTGCCCGAACTGATCATGTGCGATCCCGACCAGTTCGACGCTCTGTGGGATGCTTTCGTGGAGGAGATCACGCCTTCCGCCACCGCTTTCGGCAACTACATGCAGGAAGCCGTTCTGGCTGAAGTCCAGAAGGTTCTCGGCGAATAATCCGTAAACGCATGGCAGGGGGAGGGATTTCTTCTCTCCCCCTGCTTTTTCCAAAAGGGGGTCATGATCATGGTAGGCATTGCCAGGGATAGCAGACAACAAGCGCCTTCCCGCGGGAAGGGTTTCCTGCGCACGCTGTGCAGCCAATGGCAGATGATGCTCATGTCGGTACCGATGCTCCTGTACGTGCTGCTGTTCAATTACGCGCCGATGTGGGGCTGGGCCAACGCTTTTCTGGATTACACCAACAAGCGGAACGTGGCCAAGGGTATCACGCCCTGGTATGGGCTTGAAAACTTCAAGTGGCTGTTCAGCCGCGCCGATTTCATTCAGAGCATCCGCAACACGCTGGCGATGAGTGTGATCAATCTCGTCTTCGGCACCATTTCCTCCATCCTGCTGGCAGTGCTGCTCAACGAAGTGCGCCGCAGAAACTTCAAGCGCACCGTACAGACCGTCACCTATCTGCCCCACTTCCTGTCCATGGTCATCGTGGTCAGCATGGCGCAGAACATTTTCGCGAGCACAGGCCCCATCAACCAGATGCTCATCAGCATGGGCGCCGTGCGCGAACCGGTCTTTTTCCTTGGCGAAGGCAAATACTTCTGGTGGCTCGTCGGCGTGATCAACGTGTGGAAGGAAGTCGGCTGGAACACCATCATCTACATTTCCGCCATGACCGCCATCGACCCGAGCCTGTATGAAGCCGCGGCCATCGACGGCGCGGGACGCTTCCAGCGTATTCTGCACGTGACGCTTCCCGGCATCAAATCCACCTTTGTCATCCTGCTGATCATGAACATCGGGCACCTGATGGAGGCGGGCTTTGAAATCCAGTACCTGCTCGGCAGCAGCCTGGTGCGCGATTTTTCCACCACCATCGATATTTTCGTGCTGGAGTACGGCACCGAAAAGCTGAACATCGGCGTTGCGACCGCTGCCGGCATGTTCAAGAGCGTGGTTGCCATCATCCTCCTGGTCGGCGCCAATTTCGTGGCGAAACGGCTGGGCGAGGACACGCTGATTTAAGGGGGGATCGGAATGAACGGAACTGTCCATGTCCACCATAAAGTCCACCGGGACGTCGTATTCCCGGTCGTGAACGCAATCATCCTGATCCTTTTGATGTTCATCACGGTATACCCGGTCCTCAACACCGTGGCTTACTCCTTCAACGACGGCACCGACGCCCTGCGCGGCAACATCGGCCTTTGGCCCCGCGTCTTCAGCCTCAAGAGCTATGAATCCATCCTGCAGGACAAGGCCGTGTACCAGGCCGCCTGGATCTCCGCCTCCAAGACCGTTATCATCACGATCCTGAACCTCTTCTGGACGGGCATGCTGGCCTTTACGCTCTCCAGGAAGGAATACGTGCTGCGCAAATTCATCACCACCGTGATGGTGCTCACCATGTACGTCAACGCGGGCCTGATTCCGAACTATCTGCTGATTTCAAAAACCCTGGGGCTTTCAAAGAGCTACTGGGTGTACATCATTCCGACCATGTTCTCCTGCTTTAACATGATCGTCATCCGCACCTACATCACGGGCCTGCCGGACGCGCTGGTGGAATCCGCAAGGATCGACGGCGCGGGCGACATCCGCGTGTACTGGCAGATCATCTTCCCGCTGTGCATGCCGGTTCTGGCCACCGTCGCGCTGTTTGTGGCCGTGGGCAGCTGGAACAGCTGGTTCGACACCCATCTGTACTGCGCGGGCCAGAAAGCCCTGCACAGCCTGCAGTACCTGCTGAAAATGAAGCTTGCCACCACGCAGGCCAGCGCGAACGCGGCGAAGACCTCCGCCGACGCGCTCAAATCCACCACCCAGACCACCCCCATTACCATCCGCTGCGCCATCACGGTCATTTCCACCGTGCCGATCCTGGTCGTGTATCCCTTCCTGCAAAAATACTTTGTGACCGGCATGGCCCTTGGCAGCGTAAAGGGGTGACCTGCATGCGAAGCGACGCGCTGAATCTGACCGCGGCCGGCGCCGCGCGGCCTGAAGGCGATCAGGGAAGGTTTGCCGACGGGTTCCGCATCCTGCAGGGAAAGCACGAATACGTAACCTACCTTGAGCATTCCTCCATCCGCATCTGGCCCTCGGACGTGGCGTCGCACTACGACAGTCACGTGCATTCCGCGGTGGAAATCATCCTTCCCCACAGGGGCGAATCGGTTTATCACCTGCCGGATCAGACCTACCGGGTCAAAGCCGGACAGGTGCTCATCGTGCCTTCCCTGTGTCCCCACACCCTGACCGAAAGCGCCGATACGCTCAGGTACCTGATCCTGTTTGAACCAAACGCATTTTACAACCTGCAGGACATGGCCACCGTCAACGCGATGGTACAGAGGCCCATCTACCTCCGTGAGGAGAATGAAGCCACAAAACCTATTTCCGAGCTTTTGCACAAAACGGTCGAATGCTATTTCAGCCGCGAAGGCATGTGGAACACCATGTGCTATTCCTATCTTCTGCAGGTATACGCGCTGCTCGGGCGGGATTATCTGCAGAAGGCCGTGCCGGACGCGCCGAAGGTGCGAAGGAGCATCGACCCCGAGCTGATGAACAGCGCCATGACCTATATTTCCGAGCACTATATGCACGAATTGCCCCTGGAGGAAGTGGCCGCCTTCACCGGCTTCTCCAAATACTACTTTTCGAGGGTCTTTAAGGAATTTGCCGGCGTTTCCTTCACGGAATACCTGACCGTCAAACGCGTCAACGCCGCCGCCAACCTGCTCATCCATTCAGACAAGCCCATCCGGGACGTCGTCGACGAAGCGGGGTTTGGCAGCATCGCCACCTTCAACCGGATTTTCAGATCCTACAAGCACTGCACGCCGACGCAGTTCAGAACCATCTACGGCGCGGCGTCCATCCGGAACCTGTAGGGGGGCTTTCTTGGCCGGACAGATCTGTCTGCCCGGCCTTTTTTTGTTGTTTTCATCCCGTTTTGCATTCCGAGCGCCCGCTCTGGCGCAGCCGGATTACCCGATTTTGAACACACCGCGTTCAAAAAAAGTTCATGAACCTTTGCTATGATTCACGCGTGGACGGTTTCGTCCACCCTCTCTCCCCTTCTTTTACAGGCAGAGCCCATGGGTCTCCCGTGGGCTCTGTCTCTAAAAACAGCACAGTTGCGAAGGAGGTGCGCTGATGGAGCTGAGGCACGAATTGAAGTTCCGGCTTCCAGTCGCGGAAGCACAGGCGCTCAGACAGCGCCTGAAGACGGTGATGGCATACGATCCCTTCAACGAAAAAACACAGGGAATCTATGAAATCTATTCGCTGTATTTTGATACGCCCCATGAAAAAGCCCTGCGCGAAAAGCAGAGCGGCATCGCGGACAGGGAAAAATTCCGCCTGCGCTATTACGGCGACAGGGACAGCGTGATCCACCTGGAAAAGAAATTCAAGCAGGAGGGTCTGACCGGGAAGATTCAGGGAAGCATGACGAAAGCAGAATGCCTCTCCCTGCTCAAAGGCCCGGGGCACGACGGCTTTCTGCTTGAAAGCCCTTATCCCGTTCTGCGCGAATTGTATGTCAAAATGCGCACCCAGATGCTCATGCCAAAGACCGTCGTGGCCTATACCCGGCAGGCCTTCGTGTTCCCGCCGGGAAACATCCGGGTGACGTTCGATTACAACGTGCGCACCCACGCAAGAAGCGTCGATTTTCTGAACCGCGGCCTGTACTGGCAGGATCCGAACGAAGCCGGCTTTACACTGCTCGAGGTGAAATACGACCGCTTCCTGCCTTCGCTCATCCGCGACATCATCCAATGCGGCGTCCGGGAGACCTCCTATTCCAAATTCGAGGCCTGCCATCTCTACGACTGATTCTCAACCCCCAACCTTGAAGGAGGCAACCGAAATGTCACAGACCCTGTCCACCCTGATGGAATCCGCCCTGAACGAAAAAGCCCTGAATTTTTCCCTGATCGACTGCCTGATCTGCCTTGCCTGCGCCTTTCTGCTCGGCGGCCTGATCGCCCTGACCTATAAAAAGACCTACCGCGGCGTCATGTATTCCTCCACCTACGGCATCACCCTTGTCGCCATGACCATGGTTTCGACCCTCATCCTGATGGTGGTCACAAGCAACGTGGTGCTCACCCTCGGCATGGTCGGCGCGCTTTCCATCATCCGCTTCCGCACCGCCATCAAAGAGTCCATGGACGTCATGTTCATGTTCTGGGCCGTGGCCTCGGGCATCGTCGTCGGCGCGGGCCTGATCGGCATGGCCGCGATCGGATGCATCCTGATCGCAGCCGTGCTCTTCATCCTGTCCAACCGCAAACAGCTGGGCAGCACCCCCTATGTGCTCGTCGTGCGCATGCAGGACCCTGCCATCATGGACGAGGTGATGCGCGAAACAAAGCAGAACGTTTCCCGCATGCAGATCAAAAACAAGACCATTACCGGAACGGACGCAGAACTGACGCTGGACGTGCGGCTGAAAAACGACGACGCTTCCTTTGTGACCCCGCTCGCCAAGCTGCCCGGCGTCATGAGCGCCGCGCTTGTGACCTATAACGGCGAATACATTTCCTGAGCCCTTCTGGGCGCTGAAAGGAGATGGACACATTGAAAAAAGGAATCGCGCTGTTCATCGCCCTGCTGCTCGCTTTCCCCCTTTCTGCAGGCGCGCTGACAGCCAAATACGAAAGCCTGTTTGGGGAGGGTGAAATTCTGCTGATCGATTTTGAGGTGGACGACGCCCTCTGGCAGCGGATGCTAAGCAACGCGATGGACAAGGAAGTCATCTGCTGCAACATGACCGTCAACGGAAAACGCTATGCCTCCGTCGGCGTGAACGTCAGGGGAAACACGAGCCTTGCGGGCGTGGAAAACGGACGCTACAGCCTGCGGGTAACGTTTGACGAATACGTCCACCAGCAGTCGCTGCAGGGCCTGGACAAGCTGCTTTTGAACAACCTGTACGGCGACCCCACCTATATGAAGGAATACCTGGCCTACAGCCTTTTTCGCCGGATGGGCGTACCATCCCCCCTGTGTGCATTTGCGCACGTCACGGTGAACGGGCAGGACTACGGCTTCATGCTGGCCGTGGAGGCCATGGAAACCGATTTTGAAGCCCGTGCCTTCTCCACTGAGAAAGGATTTCTGTATAAAGTCGAAACGGTCGGCATCAACGGTCTGGGGCTCGACCGCAGGATCATCCCGCAGGAGCGGCAGCGCCGCGGCGCACGCGACGGCTTCTGGCAGGATTTTTCCGACCGCGCAAGGCCGACCGTCCCCACGGTGACATCTTCGCCGGAGAGCGGCGAGCCTTCTCCGCATCCGGATCGGCCGGAGCAGGGCAGACCCGGTTTTTTCGGCGATCTGAATGGTGCCGATCTTGCGTACAGGGGCGAAAGCGCAGACCTCTACTCCGCCATTTTCAACGGCGCGGAGGAAAGCTACACGCCCAGGGACGCAGCCCGCGTGATTGCGGCGCTGAAAGCGCTTTCCGCAGGCTCCGAAGAAGAGGTTTTTACAGCCTTTGACACATCGGAAATCGCCGCCTATTTTGCCGTCAACACGCTGATCGTCAATACCGACCAGTACGCGGGCCCGCTCGCGCACAATTATTACCTGTACGAACAAAACGGCCGTCTTTCCCTGCTTCCCTGGGATTATAACGCAGCGTTCGGCGGATTTCTTGGAAACGACGCTGAGGACTTTATCCGCTTCCCGATCGACTCTCCAACAGACCCGCTGCCGCTTGAGGAAAGGCCGCTGCTCCAACGGCTTTTCGCAAGCGAAGCGTGGAAAAGCAGCTATCACGACGCGCTTTCACGCGCACTGTCCTTTGTTGAAAACGGCGCCTTCGCGTCGCGCGTTTCTGCCGTAAAAGCACTGATCGCCCCTTATATTCAGCAGGAGACCAACCCCTTCTACGATTATCAGCAGTTCGAGCAGGCCAGCGACGCCCTCGTCACGCTGTTTGAGATGCGGATGGAAAACGTTCGAAGCCAGCTTGACGGCAGCGAAGCGCCGGGGACTGCGGAGCCGCTGCCATCGCTCGGCGTTCTGAGCGGAATGGAAAGAAGCGAGGAAGCCCGTCCGGAAGAACAGCAGGCGGCGCCCGCTGCAGAACCGCCCCGCGAGCCCAAAGAACCGGAGCCGGCGGACGACAGTCTGCCTCTCCCGCCGCCCGCGCCGAATGCCAGTGCGCAGAACACCTGGGTCATCGCCATCGCGCTTCTGATCGTTCTGCTCGTCGTGGGCCTTGGAATGATCCTGTTCAAACGGAAATAAACAGAAAAAGGAGAATGCAGGATGACCGAACTACACCTTCAGACCATGCGGGACGCGGAAGCGCTGTGCGAATGCTGCCGCGCCGTTTCCGGAAAGCCTCTGCTTCGCGCGGGGGTCTACTGTGTGGACGCCGCCTCCACCCTTGGCGCGCTGGCCCTCGTGTACGGGGACGCGCGCCCGATCCTGCTGGACGCATCTTCCCTTCCCGAAGCCGAAGCCAACGCCCTGCTTCAATCGCTCGGCACCCGGGGGCTTCTTGCAAAAGGTTCCTGAAAAAACCCAAAATGCGCTGCGGGCCATCTTTGCAAACGGCGGCAAATGGAGTATAATGGGTTAAAATTAGCTAATGTTGATCGGCCGACCGTGCCGGCACAGCAGGAGGTCTTATGCCAACCACGCAATTCGACAAGGAATCCATTAAACAGGCCATTATCGGCAAACTGCAGCGCTATAACGGAAAAACCCTGGAAGACGCCACACAGCAGCAGATCTATTACGCCGTGGCTTCCACCGTGCGCGACCAGATCATGCAGAAATGGGTGGCCTATAAAGAGCAGGAAAAACACGACGACGGCAAAAAGCTCTATTACCTTTCCGTCGAATTCCTGACGGGCCGGTCTCTGTACTGCAACATTCTGAACATGTGCTCCGTCGGCAACTATAAGCAGGCCCTTAAGGAGCTGGGCATCGATCTGAAGGACGTGCTGCCCGAGGAGCCGGAACCCGGGCTTGGAAACGGCGGTCTCGGCAGGCTTGCCGCGTGTTTCATGGATTCCCTCGCCTCCCTTTCCCTGCCAGCGACCGGCTGCACCATCCGCTACGAATACGGACTGTTCCGGCAAAAGCTCATCGACGGCCAGCAGGTGGAGGTGCCGGACAACTGGCTGGACAACGGCAACGTATGGGAAGTGCCCGCGCCGGAGGATACCTGCGAGGTGCATTTCGGCGGGCATGTGGAAACCTATGAGGACGCCGGCCGGATCATGTATTACCTGAAGGACTATCAGACCGTCGAGGCGGTGCCCTACGATGTGCCCGTGGTCGGCTATGACTGCAGCACGGTGAACACCCTGCGCATGTGGCGCGCCCGGTCCCCGAAATCGCTGGATTTCGCGTCCTTCTCCTCCGGCGATTACATTAAGGCCATGAAGGAGCAGGAGCTCGCTGCGGTGATCAGCAAGGTGCTCTACCCTGAGGACAACCATTACGAAGGCAAGGAGCTGCGGCTCAAGCAGCACTATTTCTTCACAAGCGCCACGCTGCAGTATGCCCTGAAGGATTTCAAGCGCCGCTTCGGCGGCAACCTGAAGCTGCTGCCTGAAAAGGTGACCATCCACATCAACGACACCCATCCGGGCCTTGCCATTCCGGAATTGATGCGCATTCTGATCGACGAAGAGGGCATGGGCTGGGAAGAAGCAGAAGCCATCGTTCGAAAGACCGTGGCCTACACCAACCACACCATCATGCCGGAAGCGCTCGAGCGCTGGCCGGAAAGGATGATGCAGAAGCTTCTGCCCCGCATTTACATGATCCTGCAGGAAATCAACCGCCGTCTGTGCGCGCGCCTTGCGGACATTTACCACAACGGAACCGACCCCAGGATCGCAAGAATGGCCGTGACGGCGTACGATATGGTGCACATGGCCAATCTGTGCGTGGACATGAGCTACAGCGTGAACGGCGTCAGCCAGCTGCACGGTAAAATCCTGCAGGAAGTCACGTTCCGTGATTTTTATGAACTGCAGCCGCGCAAATTCAGCGCCATTACCAACGGCATCACCCACCGCAGGTGGCTGATGGCCGCAAACGGCGGCCTGACCAGCCTGATCACGGAAACCATCGGCGACAGCTGGGTCAAGCAGCCCGAGCAGCTGAGCCTTCTGCTGCCCGCGAGGGACGACGCCGCTTTCCGCGAGCGCTTTGAAGCGGTCAAGCACAGCAACAAGGTGCGCTTCGCCAACTTCATCAAGGCGCGCCAGGGCATCGACGTGGATCCGGACACCATGTTCGACGTTCAGGCAAAACGCCTGCACGAATACAAGCGCCAGCTGCTCAACGCCGTGCACATCATGGTGCTCTACAACCGCATCATGGACGATCCGAATTTCGAAATGCAGCCGCGCACCTTCATTTTCGGCGCGAAGGCCTCGCCCGCGTATTACATGGCCAAACAGATCATCCGCATGATCCTGTCCATCAGCAAGATGATCGACCGCTCTCCGCGCGCAAAGAAGATGCTGAATGTCGTCTTCCTTGAAAACTACGACGTTTCCAGCGCCGAGGTGCTCATGCCGGCGGCGGATCTGAGCGAGCAGCTTTCCACGGCCGGCCGCGAAGCCAGCGGCACCGGCAACATGAAGTTCATGATGAACGGCGCCGTCACCATCGGCACCATGGACGGTGCGAACGTGGAAATCTATGACCAGGTGGGGCAGGAAAACATTTACATTTTCGGCATGCGGTCAAACACCGTGCGCGACCTGGAGCAGAGCGGCGGCTACGCGCCGATCCACATCTACGAAACCAACACGGAGCTTCGCCGCGCGCTGACCGCGATCATCGACGGCAGCCTCACGCCGCAGAATCCCGCCATGCTGCAGGATATTTACCACAACCTGCTCTTCTCGGACCCCTACTTCGTGCTGAAGGATTTCGGTTCCTACTCCATGGCGCAGCGCCGCGTGAACGACGATTACCAGAACCGCGAAAAATGGCTGCGCATGGCCATCACCAACACGGCCATGAGCGGCATTTTCTCCAGCGACCGCACGATCAGGGAATATAACGAAAAAATCTGGCACCTGCGCTAAGACAGATGCTCCGCCGGGCGGAGCCGGTGCTTCGATCCGATTTCAAACCATACAGTGCAAAAGGGCTGACCGGGATCATCCTGGCCAGCCTTTTGTGATTCCGTTTTTTTGAAACGGGGCCGCCGCGGTTTCCGCTGCGGCCCTATATACTTTGCTTATTCCAGCGCTTTGGCTTTTTTGGATACGCCCATCTGCTTGAAGAACCCGCCGATCAGCTTGCCGAGCCCCTTGAAGAACCCGATGGCATGCCCGTTGACGATGTCCAGAATGCCGTCGCACATCTTCTGGCTCACCATGCCGCCGGCCATTTTGCCGATGGCGCGGATGGGCATGTTGTAAATGAAGGTGATATTCAGGTCGGGCTTGCCTTTGGCGATGGATTTTTTCAGCATCCCGTCCAGGATCTTCCAGACGAAGCGCGCCTTGAGGCTCTTTGCATAGTAGAGCTGCGCAATCGCGTCGTTCGGCTGAATGGTGCCGCTCCAGCTGCCGTCCGGAATCTCATGTCCGAGGAGCGCCTCGAATTCGGCATCCGAAACGTTTTTGATGTTCCCGGCAAAATAGCTCGGGATTTTTTTCGCGTCCTCGCAGGCCGGGGCTTCCGTTCCCTGTACCCGCACGTCGCCCGTGAGCCGGATATCCTGCACGGACGCGCCGATCATGATCTCGTATTCGCCGCCGTCGACCTCAAAGCGGTTCGTTTGGCTGTTCCAGTAGCGGAACGCCTTGTCGTCAAGCGCGATCACCACCCGCCTGCTTTCGCCCGCCTTGAGGAAGACCTTCTTAAAGCCCTTGAGCTCCTTCGCGGGGCGGTAAACGGACGGCGCTTTCGCGTGCACATAGAGCTGCGCCACCTCCGCGCCGTCCCGGCTGCCCGTGTTCGTGAGCGTGAAGGAGGCCTCCTTCTCCGTCACCGCAAGGTCGGCATAGGCAAACGTGGTATAGGAAAGGCCGTAGCCGAACGGGAACGCGACGGGCACCTTCGCGGTTTCGAAATACCGGTAGCCGACATACAGGCCCTCGCGGTATTCCACGCTGCGCTGTTTGGCCGGGAAATACGGCGCGGACGAAACGTCCTCGTACTTCACCGGATAGCTTTCGCTCAGCTTGCCGGAGGGGTTCACGTCCCCCAGGATCACCTTCAGCACGGCGCCCGCGCCGGCCTGGCCGCACAGATACCCGTGCACCAGCGCTTTGCAGTCGGAGAGCCAGTCCATTTCCACACTGGAACCGGCCGAAAGAACGACGATCACATTCGGATTGGCCTGTGCGACCGCGTGCAGCGCGTCCAGCTGACACCTTGGCAGCGCAAGCGTGCTTCTGTCAAGCCCCTCGGATTCGGCGATCTCGTCAAGACCGATGTACATGAGCACGTATTCCGCTTTTTTCGCCAGCGCGACCGCTTCCGCGATCATCTGCGCATCCGTATCGCCGTGGCGCGGATAGGCGGGCGCGAAGCCTTCGACCACCAGCGGGAAATTGCCGATGACGTCCATGGTGTTGTCCAGCTTTGTGCAGTTGACCACGGAAGAACCCGCGCCCTGGTAGCGCGCCTTTTTCGCAAATTCGCCGATCACGGCCACTTTTGCGTTGGATTTGAGTGGCAGGATGCCGTCCTCGTTTTTCAGAAGAACAATGGATTCCTCGCTGCAGCGCATGGCGAAGCGATGATGCGCTTCCTTGTCAAAGGGCTTGCCCTTGAGGGAATTGACCGCCTTGCGCGTCGAAAGCATCACGTCCAGCAGTTCGTCCACGCGTTTGTCCACTTCTTCCTCGCTGATCCGGCCCTCGTAGACGGCCTGCATCAGCTGGCGGGGGCTGTCTCCGCCGGTGCTTGGCATTTCCAGATGGGAACCGGCGCGGACGCCGTCCACAAAATCGTTGCAGGCGCCCCAGTCCGAAACGACGAAGCCGTCAAAGCCCCAGGTGTCCCGCAGGATTTCCTGCAGAAGGTGCGCGTTTTCATTGGCGTAAACGCCATTCACCATGTTGTAGGAACTCATGATGGATTTGGGATGCGCCTCCCGGACGGCAATTTCAAAGCCCGTCAGGTAAATTTCCCGGAGCGTGCGTTCGTCCACAACGGAATTGGAGGCCATGCGGCGAAGCTCTGTGTTGTTGGCAGCAAAATGCTTCGGACAGGCCGCAACACCGTTTTCCTGAATGCCGCGGATATAGCTTGCGGCCATTTTGCCGGCAAGATAGGGATCCTCGGAAAAATACTCGAAATTGCGGCCGCAGAAGGGACTGCGCTTGATGTTCATGCCGGGGCCGAGCAGCACGCAGACGTCCTGGCTCGCAGCTTCCGTACCCAGGTGGCGCCCCAGTTCTTCGCCGAGCTCCGGGTCCCAGCTGTTGGCCATGGTCGCGGCGGTGGGGTAGCAGGTGGCGGGCACAGAACCGCCAAGGCCGAGCTGATCCCCGGCTCCCTCCTGTTTGCGGATGCCGTGCGGGCCGTCCGAAAGGGTCATATTTTCCACGCCCAGGCGCTTTACGCTCTGCGTCTGCCAGAAATCGCGGCCTGACAGGAGATGGCATTTTTCCTCAAGGCTCAGCTTTTCGATGATGTCCTGATGTTTCACGTTATCTTCGCTCCTTTTCAGATAATCTCCGTGCAGGACGGGAAATCTGGAATGATCCGGTTGAAAGGAATAAAACCTGTCTGTATTATACAGGAAAACGGCCATCGTATCAATGCCATTTTTCAGGTTCTTCTCCGTTTCCTTCCGGAGCATTAAACTCTTTCACGCAGAAAACGCTTAGAAAAAGGCCAAGCCGCCGCTGAAGCCACGGCAGCTGGGCCTTTGGGGATTATGGTTTTTTCGTTTTTCGGGAAATCGGTGTTGTTTTGCCGCCGGGAGAATACCCATACCCCGCAGAGGGATGCAGCATTCCAGACAGGCAGAGCGTGTTTTGCCGCGGGTTTATTTTTTCAGTTTCTTCATATTTTCAAGCCGGTTTAGCGCTTCCAGCAGAGTCTCCTCACGTTTGGCAAAGTGCAGGCGGATCAGATGGTTGACCTTCTCCCTGAAAAAGCTCGATCCGGGCACCGCGCCGACGCCCGCGACCCTGCACAGGTCCACGCAGAAGCGCTCGTCGTCGTCATAGCCGTATTCCGAAATGTCCAGCATCACATAATACGCGCCCTGCGGCACGGTGTGCGCGATGGAAAGATCGTCGAGTCCCCGCAGGAAAAGGTCGCGTTTTTTTGTATAGGTTTCCCTGAGGGCGGCGTAATAATCGTCGCCCATTTCAAGCCCCGCCACCGCGGCCCGCTGCAGGGGGGCCGCTGCGCCGACGGTGAGAAAATCGTGCACCTTCCGGGCCGTTTCCACGATCCGCTTCGGCGCGATGATGTACCCGAGCCTCCAGCCGGTGATGGAATAGGTCTTCGACAGACTCGAGCACTGAATCGTGCGCTCGAACATGCCGGGCAGGGTCGCAAAATACACATGCTCGTTCGGTGCATAGACGATATGCTCATACACCTCGTCGGTAATGACGTAGGCGTCATATTTCTGCGCCAGAGAAGCGATCAGAAGCAGCTCTTCCCGCGTAAACACCTTTCCGCACGGGTTTGACGGGTTGCACAGGATCAGCGCCTTCGGACGCAGCCGGAACGCATCCTCCAGCACATTCGCGTCAAAAGTAAAATCCGGCGGGTTCAGGGGCACATAGACGGGCTCCGCGCCGGAAAGGATGGCGTCCGCGCCGTAGTTTTCGTAAAACGGCGAAAACACGATCACCTTATCCCCCGGGTCGCAGACGGTCATCATGGCCGCCATCATGGCCTCGGT